>NZ_JBFTHS010000032.1:0-54949 GCF_056394365.1 Lysinibacillus sp. 10T31 | reverse complement strand
AGATAAACACCTTGTTGCTGCCGCTTCGCTTTCGCACAGAAAAACACTTTGTTGCTGCCGCTTCGCTTTCGCACAGAAAAACACCTTGTTGCTGTCGCTTCGCTTTCGCACAGAAAAACACCTTGTTGCTGTCGCTTCGCTTTCGCACAGAAAAACACCTTGTTGCTGTCGCTTCGCTTTCGCACAGATAAACACCTTGTTGCTGCCGCTTCGCTTTCGCACAGAAATTGCTAAATGAAGATAAAATAGGACCGCTCACCCGTTAAAGTGTGCAATCCTATCCATATGTCTACATATTAAAGTATTTAGCTATTACATAAGCAACCCAACGATAATCCGGCTGTAAACGTATGTTTTCAATTAAACCTTTTATAATCGGTTTACTATAGGTTGGATTTTCGACTTGGTATTTTAATAATTCTAGAGACTCGCGTTCTATAGTGTCTTCTAAGCCATCTAGATGTTGTTCGATTAATTCCAGCAAAGATTCCTGTGAAATTTCTTTATTACAAGGTTTTTCCGTTAATCTAACGAGTTCTTCAGTTATAAATGGTATCGTCGTATTCCGTGCAATAATTTCCGTCTTTTCAGCTAGAGATTTTGCCAATTGATCTAAATCGAGTGGTATATCGGAAAAAATAAAAAGTTCCGAATAACTTTTCATAAATCCTTTAATGCAATACATAACATCGTATTTTGTCTCGTGAAGTTCATCCTGATATAGCTGCTCCAGCATATAGATAATCGACTTAGACATCTCAATATCGTAGGCAATTATTTTCTGAAACAATTCTTTTTTTGTAAGAAGTACTTTCTCATTAAAAAACACACGGGCAGATGCAGCATGATTTTTAAATGCTTGAAAAATACTTTTGTAAAATTCAACCAAAATAATATCTTTACTAAGTGAACTTCTGACTACTTGGTCAACGTCAGTGACAAACTGTTGTAGATAATGCTCTACCATTGAAATTAGAAGCTCGTCTTTTGTTTTGAAAGATAAATAAAATGCACCTTTTGAAATTCCACATCGTTCTGTAATCTGCTGTACAGATGTAGCTTCGAAGCCTTGTTCTGAGAATAGCTCCAACGCTTTCTCCATAATAAGTTGCTTTTTTAACATACTTTTAATTCTCTCCTAATGTATTTCATTGACAAATGACCGATTAGTCATTATTATAAATAACGAAATCTAGTTAGTCAATAAAGGGTAGGTGTGAAGGTGAAAGGTTTAGTTAATTTCGTGTTGAAAAACAAATTGGCAGTGTGGTTATTAACAATTATCATCACTGTCTCTGGTATTTATTCAGGTACAAAAATGAAAATGGAATCCATACCTGACATTTCTATACCATATTTAATTGTAATGGGTGTTTATCCTGGTGCAACGCCTGAACAGGTTATGAATGAGCTTTCCATACCATTTGAAAAATCAATAGAAAGCTTAGAAGATGTAAAAGCAGTTTACTCTTCTTCCTCTTCAAACGTAGCACAAGTTCAAGTTGAATATGACTATGGAATTGATATGGATGAGAAAAAGCGCCAATTAGAGTCCGCTTTAGAAGGTATAAAAATACCTGAAGGTGCTCAAAAACCGACAGTTATGGCAATTAGCATGAATATGATGCCTGTTGTCGCTTTATCGGTTAGTAGCTCTAAGGAAGATATTGTTGGACTAACGTCAACAGTAGAAAACATTCTGCTTCCTAAAATCGAGAAAATTGATGGCGTTGCTTCAGCAACTATCAATGGTCAGCACATTAATGAAGTATCATTTAAATATGATAAAGCAAAAATGGCTGCTCTTGGTTTAACAGAGGATTCTGTCAAGCAAATGATTCAAGCAAGTGATATGTCACTTTCACTTGGTTTATATCAATTTACTGTAGGCGAACAGGCCGTTTCAGTAGACGGTAAAGTTAAATCTATCGATGAGTTAAAAGATTTATTGATCCCAGTTACACCTTCAGCTACAAATCCTTCACCATTCGTTCGCTTAGGCGATATTGCAACGATTGAAGTCGAAGGTAAAGTACAATCCGTATCACGTACAAACGGCAAAGATGCAATTGCGATTCAAATCGTTAAAGCTCAAGATGCAAATACGGTAAAAGTCGTAAATGCAGTGAAAGATTTAATGAAAGAAGAAGAAAAATCATTAGACGGCTTAAAAGTGGATATCTCACTTGACCAAGGTAAACCGATTGAAGATTCAGTCTACACAATGATTGAAAAAGCAGTATTCGGTGGTGCCATTGCCGTATTAATTATTTTACTATTCTTACGTGATTTCAAATCAACAATTATTTCAATTATTTCTATCCCAGTTTCAGTATTCATGGCATTACTACTATTAAACTGGATGGATATCACATTAAACATTATGACTCTCGGTGCGATAACCGTGGCGATTGGTCGTGTAATCGATGACTCAATTGTAGTTGTTGAAAATATTTATCGACGTATCCATTTAAAAGATGAAAAACTAACAGGTCGTGCCCTTATTCGTGAAGCGACAATTGAAATGTTCAAACCAATCCTTTCTTCTACATTAGTTACTATAGCAGTATTTGCCCCACTAATGTTTGTAGGCGGTATGGTTGGTGAATTATTCATGCCGTTTGCGTTAACAATGTCGTTTGCGCTAGGTGCTTCATTAATAGTGGCGATTACAATTGTTCCAGCTTTATCTCACTTCCTATTCCGTAAAAAAATATACGGTGAGAAAAAAGAAAGTCAACATAAAGAAGTTGGTAAACTAGCTCTTTGGTATAAGGGTGTACTAACAAAAGCATTAAATCATAAAATCATTACATCCGTTATAGCGATTGTATTGCTTGTTGGTTCTCTTGCTTTAACACCACTTATTGGCTTCAGTTTCATGGGCTCACAAGAAGATAAGGTTATGTACTTAACGTACACTCCTGGTACAGGCGAGCTAATGAAAGATACCGAAGCAAATGTTGCAAAAGTAGAAAAAGAATTAATGAAACGTGATGACGTTAATATTTTACAAGTTTCTATCAATGACCCTAAACATGTTGATTCTTCAGCAATGATGATGGGTGGCGGTGCTGGTGGTGCCTTAATGTACCTCATCTTCGATCCAGATATGAAGGACTTCCCTGAAGCACGTCAAGAAGTAGAAGACTATGTAACTAACATTGGTCAATCAGGAGAATGGAAATCTCAAAACTTCTCATCAATGTCGACGTCTTCAAATGAAGTAAGTTACACATTATATAGTGAAGATCTAGATAAGCTTCGCAAAGCAGTGAAACAAGTGGAAGGCGCATTAAAAGAAGTTGATGGTTTAGAAGATATTAAGTCTGATAATGAAGATCCATTTGTTGAGCATGTCCTAAAAGTAGATCAAAAGAATGTTCTACAATACGGATTAACTACTGCTCAAATTGTAATGGCTTTAAATCAAAATACATCATCAGAAGTTCTAACTAAAGTTCAGTATGATGGTGAAGATATTGATGTTATTGTACAACATGAAGAAAAAGCTGCAGCTAAATCTCTCGATGATGTATTAGCTACTAAAATCCAAACAGCTTTAGGCACAACAATGACGATCGGTGAGTTAGTAAAAGTAGAAGAAGGCACTACATTAAACTCATTATCTCGTTCAAAAGGTGAATATTTCGCAAAAGTTTCTGGTACGATTATCGGTGACGATATTTCAAAAGCAACTTCAGCTGCTGATAAAGAAATCGATAAATTAGATTTACCTAAAGGTGTAAC
Organism: Lysinibacillus sp. 10T31; assembly: GCF_056394365.1. Lineage (NCBI taxonomy): Bacteria > Bacillati > Bacillota > Bacilli > Caryophanales > Bacillaceae > Lysinibacillus > Lysinibacillus sp. 10T31. Next base: position 51,199 of record NZ_JBFTHS010000032.1, on the reverse strand, counting down.
GACTGGCGTTGGAGGCGTTGCTGCAGACATGCAAGAAACGTTCACACAGCTCGGAATTGCTATGTTAGCTGCGATCGCGATCGTTTACTTCATCCTAGTAGTAACATTCGGTGAAGGTTCAGCACCATTTGCTATTCTGTTCTCCCTACCATTCGCAGTAATCGGTGCATTTGTCGGCTTGTACGTCACAAATCAAACAATCTCTGTTTCTGTTATGATGGGACTATTAATGCTGATAGGTATCGTTGTAACAAACGCCATCGTATTAGTAGACCGCATTATCCATATGGAACGTGACGGACTTGCTATGCGCGAGGCCATTTTAGAGGCTGGTGCAACTCGTTTACGTCCAATCCTAATGACTGCCATAGCAACAATCGGTGCGATGATTCCAATGGCAATTGGTAATGGTGGCAGTGGTCTAATTTCAAAAGACTTAGCAATTACCGTAATCGGTGGTTTACTATCTTCAACACTATTAACACTAGTTGTTGTACCTATCGTTTATGAAATGCTATCTAAAATGTTAAAGAAAAACCGAAAAGACGTTAAAGATAATTAATAAATACATGTAAAAAAGGGCTCTCCATCGTTGAGAGCCCTTTTTTCTATGTTTTGAAGAAATACTATTGTCTATGACTCATTAGCATAACGTGAGGTTGATTTCCGTTACGGTTGGGGCTTTCCTGGGGGCGTCGGGGCAACAGGTGTTTGCACTCCTTCCGCGGGTATTCGCTCTGCCTCCGTGCGGGTATTCGCCTTCTTTCCGCGAGTATTTGCATTCCTTCCTCGAGTATTTGCACTCCTTCTGCGAGTATTTGCCTTCCTTCCGCGAGTATTCGCTCTCCTTCCTCGAGTATTTGCACTTCTTCCGCGAGTATTCGCTCTCCTTCCTCGAGTATTCGCTCTCCTTCCGCGAGTATTCGCTCTCCTTCCGCGAGTATTCGCTCTCCTTCCGCGAGTATTCGCCTTCCTTCCTCGAGTATTTGCACTTCTTCCGCGAGTATTCGCACTTCTTCCGCGAGTATTTGTACTCCTTCCGCGAGTATTCGCACCCCTTCCGCGAGTATTCGCACTCCTTTCGCGAGTATTCGCACTCCTTCCGCGAGTATTTGCCTTCCTTCCGCGAGTATTCGCACTTCTTCCTCGAGTATTCGCTCTGCCTCCACGGGTATTTGCCCCTTTCCGCGAGTATTCGCACTCCTTCCGCGAGTATTTTCTACCTCCGCGCGGGTATTTGCACTCCTTCCGCGAGTATTCGCTCTGCCTCCACGGGTATTTGCCCCTTTCCGCGGGTATTCGCCTTCCTTCCGCGAGTATTTGCACTTCTTCCTCGAGTATTCGCTCTCCTTCCGCGAGTATTCGCCTTCCTTCCGCGAGTATTCGCTCTCCTTCCGCGAGTATTCGCTCTCCTTCCGCGAGTATTCGCACTTCTTCCTCGAGTATTCGCACTCCTTCCTCGAGTATTTGCACTTCTTCCTCGAGTATTCGCTCTCCTTCCGCGAGTATTTGCACTTCTTCCTCGAGTATTTGCACTTCTTCCGCGAGTATTCGCTCTCCTTCCGCGAGTATTTGCACTTCTTCCTCGAGTATTCGCACTCCTTCCTCGAGTATTCGCCTTCCTTCCGCGAGTATTCGCACTTCTTCCGCGAGTATTCGCACTCCTTCCTCGAGTATTTTCTACCTCCGCGCGGGTATTTGCACTCCTTCCTCGAGTATTCGCTCTGCCTCCACGGGTATTTGCCCCTTTCCGCGAGTATTCGCACTCCTTCCGCGGGTATTCGCCTTCCTTCCGCGAGTATTCGCACTTCTTCCTCGAGTATTCGCACTCCTTCCTCGAGTATTCGCACTTCTTCCTCGAGTATTCGCACTCCTTCCGCGAGTATTCGCCTTCCTTCCGCGAGTATTCGCACTCCTTCCGCGAGTATTCGCACTACCTCCGCGCGGGTATTCGCCCGTTTTTTGCTCGAAAGCGAAGCGTCAGCTACAACGATGTTTGTCACGAAGGCGTTATCACAGGACGTGATGCTTTTAGCTTTCGCTCCACTACCCGCTTCGCTACGCTGCAGGGTCTCATCTGTGACGCTGATCCCCAAGGAGTCGCCCAGTCTCCACTCCAATCAACTTTAAATCCGCTAATAGTGAAATGCTTTAATTTTTTTCATTACCTCAAATATCTCCTCTCCAACTCTAGTGAATAGCTTCACAAGAATTTATAAATCTGGTTATAATTAAATACACTATAATGGTTACACAAATGAAGGGGGAGTTTTGTGAGCGATAACATTTTTAAACAAGCACCACCTGTTTTAAAATCAGCACGATTAACGTTGAGGCCGATTTCATTAAATGATTTAGATGCAATATTTAACTACACTTCAAGTGAAAATGTAGCACGCTATGTTACATGGGAACCTCATAAGAGTTTAGAAGAAACAATAGAGTTTATTGAATTAGTTTTTAGTGACTATAAACAAGATAATCATCTATTATGGGGCATCGAATATGAGCAAAAATTAATTGGCACTATCGATTTTGTTTCTATTATTGACAAGCATAAGTGTGCGGAGATTGGCTATGTTCTATCTGAAGATTATTGGAATCAAGGGATTACGACCGAAGCAGTAAAAAAATTAATAAACTATGGATTTGACGAATTAAAGTTGGTTCGAATCCAAGCACGGTGTTTTGAGGAAAATATCGGTTCCCAAAAAGTAATGGAAAAATCGGGGATGCTATTTGAGGGTACTTTACAAAAAAGTATGTTTGTTAAGGGGATTCATCAAAATATCAAAATGTATGCTATTACAGATGATGTCTATGTTAAATCTTAAATGGACTAAGCCCTGCAAAAAAGCAGGGCTTATAACCATTTCTCGATACAATGGACTTTTTTAGCCGTTGCATCTAATCTTACTTGTTTTCCTATTGCAATTGGATGCATCGGATGTGTATGACATATATCGAATTCTGCTAAGATTGGAATATTCATTCCGTCTAACTGTTCAAGCAGCACTTCATATGGCTTACGGCCTGTTTTTAAGTCATCATAACATTCATGCTTACCTAAAATAATGCCGCTTATTTTTTCAAATACTCCGTGTAATTTCAGCATCGCAAAATTTTTCTCAACGATAGCTGTATTTTTAGCGCAATCTTCTATTAATAAGATATCTCCATCATTAATTTTCGGGAAATAAGATGTACCAATAAACCCATACATAGCATTTACATTGCCGCCAATTAATCTACCTTTTGCAACTCCTTCTTGAACCGTCACCCATTCATTCTTATATAACTTTTTTTCCACCGTTTTTTCTAGCCAATTGACAGGTTCATCTGACCAATATGTAGGCATCGGAATTTCGTAAGGTAATGATTGCGATTTAAAGAAGTAGTTCTCAAAGAATTGATATGTATCATTAACTAATGGCTCAAATTCACCAAAGGAAGGAATTAATGCTGGACCGTAATAAGTTGTAATTCCTGTTTTTGCGTAAAGTGCCAGTAAAATTGCCGTTGCATCAGAGTAACCAACGACGATTTTTGGATTGCTTCGAAACGCCTCATAATCAATATATGGCAGCATACTATTTGAATTTGTACCACCTATTGTCGACATGATGATGTGGACGTTTGGATCACGTAATAATTCATTCAATTCCTCTGCACGCTCTTTAGGAGTGCCTGAGCGATAGATATCTGCTTTGCCCGTCAGACTACCTTCAATTAAATTAATATTTTTTTGTTCAAGAAAAGCTTTTGCACGCTTATATCGAGAAAATGCATTGACGGATGCGGGTGAAGATGGTGAAAAAATACCGATATTAATACTTCTAGTGTTTCTTCTAGAATTCATATACACCCCCCCTTTGTATTACAATAATTTTGACATAAAATATTCATCAATGTACTCACCATCAACATATAAGGAATGTCTTTTAGTCCCCTCAATTTCAAATCCCATTTTTTCATATAATGCTACGCCTGCAGTGTTGTTCGCCATAACTGTTAGTTCCAAACGATGCATGCCCTTTCCTTTTGCCCAATCGTCAAGGTGACTAAATAATGCAGTACCAATCTTTCTTCCTCTAAAATCACTATGGATGCCTACGACAATATAGGCTCGATGTGAAACTCTAGATGGCATATTATTACCTTGAACAATTAAATAACCAACTACTTTCTTTTCTACTTCAGCTATAAATAAAGCTGAATGGCTGTTAGTAGATATGTTCTCAATAAATTTGGCAAATTGTTTAGGCTCTAGTTGACGTTCACCTGGTCCAAATAACATAAAATTGGATTCTTCCGCATTTTTCATAACCATTATAATTTGTTGTGCATCTTCACATTTTGCTTTCCTTATGAACATCTTTATCGACTCCCCTTCTTCTAAAATTTAGTTACATGTATCATCAAATCTTTCGTATTCATTTGAATTTCACCACCGATAGGAAACGTAAAGATTGGCTGTGTATGTCCAAAATCAACATCATATAGTACCGGTATTCTTTTTAAATTTGGATGCTTATCTAAAATAAAATGTAATTGCTCCTCAGTCATAGTTGAAGCTCTTTGAAAACGTCCTATCGCAATACCTTTAATATTACTAGTAGCTTGTAATAATGAGGTGAAGTCTCGAGCAAATATTTCTGGATTAACTAGTTCATCATCTTCTAAAAATAAAATACTGTTTGATAACTCAGGCACATACGGTGTCCCTTGAAGTAGATTTAACGTACATAAATTTCCACCAAATAATTGCCCACTTGCTTGTCCTTCGGAGTATACCTTCCAGCTAGCAGCTTCAAAATGACGATTATGTTGATCTAAATACCATGCATCATCACTCCAAACGTTTGATGCTTTAATCGTATATGGTGTATTTTCCATCAAACATTTTTGAAAATGTGATAGTTGATAGTCTTGTGCCTGTTCCATACGAAAGCTAGAAAAATGAGGACCCGAATACGTAACAAATCCACATTTTTTTGTAATAGCTGTTGCTAAAGCTGTAATATCACTGAAACCACAAAATATTATTGGGTTATTTGCTATCATGTTGTAATCCAAATAAGGTAATACCTCATTACAGTTATAACCGCCAATGACTGTTAATACAGCCTTTACATCCTCATCACGAAAGGCCTCATGAATGTCAGCAACTCGATGCTCAATTGAGGTTGAATTTTGAAGATCGCATTCAAAAATATGTCGACCAAAGGATACTTTAAAACCTAACTCTTCAAAATGTTTCTTTGTTTGTTCAGCGCCTTCTGCTGTTATGATTGCTGCGCTACGACTAGGTGCGATAACCCGTATCTCGTCACCTACTTTTAATTTATTCGGAATACGCAAGCTACTACCTCCTCTGCTTTGTAAAAGTTTAAAAAATTTAATGCAAGATCTCTTTTCTAATCCGTTCAGCTATCTCATTTGGATTGGTGAGAGGCAAAAAATGATAGCTATTAGGAATAATCTCGACTTGTGCATTCGGTTGTCTTTCCTGAAATCTATCTAACTTCTTATATAACAAACTATCCGAATGTTCATCTGCCAACAGTAATAACACCGACAAAGGAATTTCATTTTCTATACAGTAATTATTTTTTTCTACTGCTTTTGACAAATCATTTAAGGCTTTTGCATCGCTGTGATGGTAATAGACATTATTTTTTTCAACAAAGTTATAAAGGAAATAATTATACAAATATTCTTTATTTTCTGCAGATAAGTTCCCCATGTTCCGTATTTCTTCATTTATAGCCTCTTGTAAATCTTCTAATCGTTCAATGATAGGTAATTGTATTTCTGCTTTATCATCAGGATGATATTCGCCTATAAAATAATATCCACCGTCTAACAATGTTAATGATTTAACCGAATCAGGATAGTCTGTATAAAAATTTTGAATGATCCATGCACCTATTGAATTTCCAAGAAAATGAGCTTTAGTAATTTTTAGATACTCCATAATTTCCTTTATCGTATTGTTATAAGACTGAAATGAAAAATCATTATCTAGTTGACCATTATGCCCTGGTAAATCGATTGCTACAATATGGGCTTCTGGTAAGATGCTCGCTAATGCTGCGTACATTTCTTTACGTTCACCAAGCGCAGGTATCGCAATTATTACCTCTTTATTCTGAAATGCATTGTATTGTATATAATTTTTCACGATACTATACCTCCCCAAAATTCACTTACAGTTTGAGCCTTTCTCCGCCTCGTAAAGGTTCTATATACAAAAATTTAGGTACTAATCACCACTTACCTCAAAACTAAAATTTTCTCTATTATTACAAAGCTCCAATGGAAAATCAAATGCGAAATTACATTTTTTTCATATATTTTGTTTCATCGTGTAATCATACTATTATGGATACCTCATTCATAATGTTTCCAGGGATGTTCGCTACTTTGAGCGATTTCGGTTCTTTTAGCTGCGATGTCCGTTGTTCCTTCTATTCTTCCGGCGAGAAAAATCCATCAAAAAAAATGCACCGCAAAGTAATTTGCAATGCATCTTTTTTGATTGGCCGAGCGAATATTTTAATTATGCTACCAGCACAGACTCCATCAATTATGCCTCGGCATAATCGCGTCCAGAATCGGCTATCTATTTTCTCTTTTTACCAATTAATAACGTAACTTGTGCCATTGTAAATGGCAATGAAGATTTCTTTCGATATGCTATATACTTTGGCACCCAAAAATCTGCATATTTTAATTTAAAGTTTCTTAATCCTTTAAAATGATAGAAATGCTGCCCATGTAAAAATATTTGTGCTGCAATTTTTTCACTTAAAAAGGAATACCTAGACTGTCCGACATTTGACAATGGCGACATGCCCATATTAAATACACGATAACCTTCTGCTTTTGCCCATTCAAAGAGCGAGAGGAAAATGAAATCCATCGTTCCAGATGGTGCTCCCGGCTTAAAGCGCATAAGATCTACTGAGACTCGTTCGCCATTATCGTACATTGGCATAAGGCTTGCAAAGCCGATAATTCCATCTACTCCACGTAAAACGGCAATGTTTGAAGTGTTTAAATAGTGTTCATCAAAAAAGCCAAGAGAAAAACCTTTTTCTGCCCTTCCCTGCAACCACTTCGTAGACACTTCCTCCAATTCACTCATTAATTCTTGTGAGTAAGGAGGGCTTACTATTTCAACTGTAAAATTTTCTCGTTCAAATTTATTTTTTACCGCTCGGCGACCCTTCATTCCCTTACCAGCAAGGGTAAACTCATCTAAATCTACAAAAGCTTCCTCGCCAAGCTTAAAAAAACTATACCCATTCTCATGTAAAGAAGGAAAAATCTTATTGTTAATTTCATAAAAGACAGGTGTATAACCATGCTTATCCGCCAATTCCAAAAACTCCTGAATAGCAGATAAAAAATCAGCTTCATCTCCTACTGGATCTCCCAGTATAACGATTTTATCAGCAAATATTTGATAAGAAAATAAAACTGTACCTTCTTTATTCCAATGTACAAATTTGTCATGTAAAAAAATTAAATGTGAATACTCCGTCCCTTTATAGGACATCAAATGATTTTTGATTCTCTCTTCTTGCTCCCTCGATAATAGCTTTTCCATTTTCTTAGGTGCACCGATAAAATAACCTATAAAAAAAATGACAATTGCTATTAGGATGCCTATTACTGCACTATAAAATAAGTCTCGGTAATCTGTAATGATATATTCCTGCAAAGAGGCTGGAATATGGATTTTGGAAGTAGGTAAGTTCACATAACCAATCACTACATACATCACTGTAATAATGGTCACTGCAGCAAGGTCAATCAAAACGATTCCCCATGTCAAAACATTACTTTCACGGTAAAATTGTTTTTTTGAGGCAATTAACAGCCCTGCGACAATCAGTAAAAAAATAGCTTCTTCATAGTCTAAGCCTTTAAAAATTGAAAATAGTGCAGAACTAGTTAGCACAATGAGGCAAAGCTGATATGCCCTTTTTACTTTATATTTAATCCCTCTACATAACCCTAAGAGAATAAAGCCAGCTGCAACAGTCATTTGATGAGAGACATGCATGATTGGCGAAGATAAAAATTCCTGAGCTATTTTTAGTCGACTTAAAATACCCGGGGCCGACGCAGATAGCAATAATACAATACCGGAGAAAAATACCAATATCGTTAATAACGTTTGACTAAGCTTCTGAAAAATAACATTTGGCAAATCATCCCACGATTCATTCCAACGATTCCAATATTCTTTAACAAATAAAAGGGCGGAAACCAAAAATGGAAGCACAAAATAGCCAACCCTGTACAAAATTAATAGAAAAAGCACTTTTTCATCAGCGATTCCTAAACTTTGAGTCCCCCATAAAAAAACAAGGTCAAATGAACCAACTCCACCAGGAATCATACTGACAATACCTGCACAAGAAGCAATTAAAAATATAGGAATTAAATTGGATAATTCTATAGGGATCTTCAAAATAAAAGTTAATATCCAGATAACTAAAAAGACTGCAACCCATTCAGTTACGGAAGTAACCATCAATTGAAGAGAGATCTTAGGATTTATAGAACCTGCTTTTTTATTGCGAATGATGAGCATAACAATAAAAATCGGAACATATAAGCTGACAAGAATAACTGCTATCTTTAACCATCGTACTTCTTTTAGCAATGGGAAGTCCCAAAAGAATATATACATAACCCAAGCTAACAATGAAATCCCCGTTAAATAAAAGAGTGTTACGGAGGCTATGCTTTTTAACAAGTCTTCCTTATCCTCTTTATATTTCGAATAGAAATAATTACGCAGAAATACACCAACTAAGCCACCAAATCCAATAAGATTTGAGAAGGTATTCACAATAAATGAATGATTCAGCAAAATACGTTTGTTTATTTTGATTCCTAATATTTTCACTAAAATAACATCATAAAAAATCATCGGTGTAATGGCACAAAAGGTGATAAAAAGAATAAATAAGAGCTCCCATATCTGCAATTCATTCACTTCTTTCCGAAGTAAATGAACATCTATCCCACTTATCGTTTGTAGAATTTCATAAATTGCTATTGCTAAAAGTGCTATTGGAAATAGAATTTTCAAAAATTTAAATAGCGACTCTTTTCGAACGTTGAACATATGTGTTAAACCTACTCCCCATTAGCTTTCTAGAATCAATTATATTTTAATTTCCATAAAAAATCCTCCGAAGAATAACATACCATTATTGTAACGGATTCTCTGCTATATGTATCGTCAAAACAAGTTTGCCTCTCGGGATAAAGCATATTTTATTCACTCTATTGAGTCTATTCCCAAAATCTAATCCATATTGGTAAGAAGGCAAATGATGCTTCCAATATCCCCTTAGTTACTAAGGTTTCCCTATAAAAGATGAATTAAACAGCTATATGACACTCATTCGGATTAAATATAATATCGATGGATAGGACGTCCCACATTTCCATATTGTATATCCACCTTTAATAGATTTTGTTTTTCTAAAAAATCCAAGTAACGTCGAGCTGTTACACGAGCCGTTCCAATATACATGGACACTTCTTCCGCTGATACGGCTTCGTTACTCTCTTGAATATAGGCAAGTACCTTGTCTAATGTTGCTCGGTTAAAACCCTTTGGTAGCTCGTTAATTATTATTGTCTCAGAGATTGGAGGAACAACTATTTGCTCATGGATACGTTGCTGCATTAGATGATCCACATCATGCTGTGTTAGATCTTGCATACCACTTATTTTCTTTCTATAAGCTTGATAATTCTTTAAAGTTTGTTCAATTCGTTCAAACGTAAAAGGTTTCATAATATAATCATAGACGCCTAGGTGTAATATTCTCTGCACAGTAGACATATCATTCGCAGCAGTTACGGCAATAACATCAACCAGAATATGTTCTTCACGAATTTTTCCTAGCGTAATAATGCCATCCTGCTCTGGCATAAAAATATCCATAAAGACAAGTTCTGGATTTAGTTGCTTAATCTTCTCTATTCCTTCTATCCCATTACCAGCATAGCCTATCAGTGAAAATCCTTTGATTTGCTCAATAAATTGCCTGTTCACTTCTCGTACCATCGGATCATCTTCAATTAATAACACATTTATTACATCCATCTACTCTTCCCCTAACTCAAATAAGATTAAGAAACTTGTCCCTTTCATAAATTCACTCACTACCTCAATATCTCCATTACCTTTTCTCACCATTTCACGTATTAAATGCAAGCCGATACCGCGATTCTCACTTGCCTTTGTAGAAAATCCATTTTCAAACATACGAGCTTGCACCTCTTCAGACATCCCAATTCCATTATCAGAAACAGCAATTGCTAGCACACCGTCATGCTCATCTACAGAAATAGCTACATATTTATCATGCTTCGAAAGAACATCTAGTGCTTCAAAGGCATTTTCAATTAAATTTCCTAACAAGACGACAAAATCGTGGTGATCTAATAATGGCGGAAAACGTTTAAAATGACTTTTTCGATCGATTTCTACTTGTATGCCTAATTCCTTACCATAACTAACTTTACTTAGTAATAATCCTGAAATATTTTCATTATGAAAGCGTTCATTCAAAAACTTCGTTAAAGAAGCTTCATTTTCGGTAGTAGCTGTAACGTATTCAAGTGCCTGCTTTGTATGTCCCAATTGCAGAAGTCCTGCAATAGTATGAAGCTTATTTTTATGCTCATGTGTTTGTACACGAAGTGCTTGAACAAATGCTTTAACACCTGTTACTTCTTCCGCAAGCTTTTTCACTGCTGTTAAATCTTTAAACATAGCAACTGCTCCAACTAACTCACCATTTACAATAATCGGGACACGATTACTCAAAATACTATGATGATTGATGTAGAGCTCTTGATCGTATACTGGTGTTGCTGTTTCTACAATTTCAGGCAATCGTGTGTCGGGCAAAACATCATAAATCTTTTCTCCGATACAATCCTCTATCTTTCTAGTTACTCCTAATATATCAGCTGCTTTTTCATTAAAAATTGTAATATTCATTCCTTTATCGACCGCTATAATGCCTTCATGCATAGCATTAAACGTTTCTGTTCGTTCCACATACATCTTGGCAATCTCATGAGGCTCAAGCCCAAACATTTGCTTTTTAATATGTCGGCCAAGTGTATATGCCCCCCAAATACTAAAAAAAAGCGATATAAGAATAGTAATAAAAATTTCGTGCTCATAATTTTGCAACATCTCTATAAAAGTTGGTAGTGAATACCCTACCACGACTATGCCTACTTGTTCTTTTTTGTCATCAATGATAGGGACGAAAGCCCGAATCATTACACCTACTTCCCCTTGCACCTTCGATATATAATAATGCTCACTAAATGAAGCATTTAAATCCTGTGATTCACTACGCTTCCCTATTTCTTTACTGACTGGGTGAGATAGTTTAATACGATCCATATTCATTACAACAATATACTCTGCTTTATTAACAACACGAATTCCATCTACAATTTTATTGACATTTTTCGCCGCTTCTTTAATATTGTCATTTTTCAAATGCATACCGATTTCTGGCACATTTGATACAGTCTGCGCAACGAGCATAGCACGCTGACCAAATTCCTTTTCTTGCTCAGTTAAGAGGTTTCCAAGTACAAAAATGCCACCAAGTAAAAAGGAGAATGCAATGATTAAAAATGTCACTAGCAGGATTTTGCCGTTTACAGGCATTTTTATCATTTAATATTCCTTCCTTTCCAAATCTGCATTTTACTATTAGAGAAGCTTAATAGGACGATTTTACTCATGCTCAGAATGTCACTTCTATCAATGATATGCTTTTAAGATTATCTTCAAAAAAATCTTTTGACAACACTTTTAGTTGACATAAGTAGGAGAAAGTCATGAACTTAATGAACAATATTACAAAAAATTGACATAAAACTAAATTTTCTTTCATTAATTATTTTTGTATTATAACAATAGTAAATTATTCACAGAGTATCATAACAGCTTAAGTTATTGAAAACACTACGTTTTATTTAAAATATGGATGAATGTACTTAATGAACGATATGTTTCTTATTTTCTAAATCTCTTTTTTCTAAAAGGATTCGCTATGATAGTTCTAGTGAAAACGATATCAAAGAGAAAATTTAGAAAAGAGGTAGCATAAAGTGAAATTACTGAAAAATCTGACTGTTCAGGTGATAGCTGCAATTATTCTTGGGGTGATTGTTGGGGCTATCTTCCCTGAGTTTGGTGCAAGCCTTAAAATCCTGGCTGACTTATTCATTAAGCTAATTAAAATGTTGATCGCCCCTATTATCTTCTTAACAGTTGTAATTGGAATCGGTAGTATGGGAGATATGAAAAAAGTTGGAAAAATCGGAGGAAAGGCGTTACTGTATTTCGAAATTGTCTCTACCATTGCCTTAGCAATCGGTATTGCTGTTGCCTTAATCGTTAGCCCTGGTACAGGTTTAGATACATCAGGTGCTTCCGAAGCCGATATCTCAAAATATACAACTGCTGCAGCAGAGTCTGAGCAAGGCTTAGGTGCTTTCATCTCTAGCATTATTCCTGAAAACGTTGTAGGTGCACTTGCAACAGGACAATTACTTCCTGTGTTATTCTCTGCAATCTTGTTCGGCTTAGCTGCTGCTTCTATTGGAGCACCTGCAAAACCTGTCATCACATTTTTTGAACAAGTGGCAGAAATTTTCTTCAAAATCGTAAGTATGGTGATGAAAATATCTCCAATAGGTGCTTTTGGTGCAATGGCCTTTACGATTGGTAATTTTGGTTTGAAATCGTTAGGCAACTTAGGTCTATTAATGGCCGCAGTATACATTACTATGTTCTTATTCGTAGTTTTTGTTTTAGGAACGATCGCAAAATTCTTTGGCTTCAACATTTTTAAATTTATCGCTTATATAAAAGAAGAGATTTTCTTAGTAATTGGTACCTCATCGTCTGAATCTGCCTTGCCATCTATGATGCGTAAATTAGAAAACTTTGGTTGCTCTAAACAAGTTGTTGGATTAGTAGTACCAACCGGTTATTCCTTCAATCTTGATGGAACGTCCATCTACCTATCAATGGCTGCATTATTTATTGCACAAGCATACGGAATGGATTTGACGTGGATTCAGATCATTACACTTCTTGGGATTTTAATGATTACATCTAAAGGAGCCGCTGGTGTAACAGGTTCTGGTTTTATCACATTAGCAGCAACTCTTGCTGCTTTCCCAATGATTCCAGTCGAAGGGATTGCGCTATTAATCGGTGTTGACCGCTTCATGTCTGAGGCACGTGCCGTAACAAATTTAATTGGTAACGGTGTAGCTTGTGTAGTCGTATCGAAATCGGAAAAGGAATTTGATGTAGAAATGCAAGAACGTGCACTTCAAGGAAAAAATACTATTGTGTCCTAAGAACAAATACGTTAAAGCCCGAAGTAAAAGTAAACGCTCCACCACTTTTCCCCGAGGGATCGAAGCGACCTCGAGGATGTAGCACTTTAGCCTAGACGCCTACTATGTTCTAGGTTATCTACAGACAAAAAAAACTATAATTTTCCTTAACTACAAGAAAGGGTAGTGATTACAGCTAGTTGCTGTTTTCACTACCCTTTTTATTTAACATATTGTTCAATCAAACGTTGCGTATTTGTTGATTGTTCAAGTGCTTTTTTCTCTTTTGCCCAATATATCAAATATTGCTGATCCCCAACATTAAAAACCATCTGCTGTAATTCTTCACTAAGCTCAGAGCTAATCGCGACCTTTAAAATATCTACCTCATATAAAGGCTCCCCTTTAATTTCGTAAACAATATGATAAAGTGGTTTTTCTTCAAATATAGCTCGTTCTTTTTTGCTTAGTTTCTTAATATGGCTTAGCGGATAGTTTTCAATATAGGCTGTTGCATCTTGACCTGTTGCTCGAAATAAAGATTTCTCTCCTTTAAATAGCTCGATTGCATCAATTTCTGCTGCGTGATCTAAAATGCGAGAAATAGCCTCTTCCTCATTTTTGTCGCGAGATTGCAACGTAAAGGCGACAATAAGAATAATTCCAGCAAATAAAACTAGTTTCCATCTTCGTTTATTCATTTTCATTACCCATTCAATGCCTTTTTGACAAAGCGGTTAATGTCTACATCCGCCCCAATGACAAGCATAATATCTCCTAGCAAAATTTTATCACTCGCCTGTGGAGATACGATGATATCTGCACCACGCTTAAGACCTACAATATTAATCCCGTACTTTGCTCGAATATCTAGATCCATAATAGAGTAACCTGCAATAGCATCATTGGCCTTAAGCTCCATAATTGAATGTTCATCCGAAAGCTCTAAATAATCAAGCACTGTATTAGACAACATATTATTGGCAATACGTATCCCCATATCACGCTCAGGATGCACGACAAAATCTGCGCCAATTTTGCGCAGAACTTTTTCATGGTAATCATTCTGAGCCTTTACAGTAATCTGCTGAACACCAATTTCTTTTAAAATAATAGTCGACAAAATACTAGCCTGAATATTTTCACCAATCGCTACGATAACATGCTCAAAATTACGAATACCTAATGAAATTAATACCGATTCATCCGTCGAATCTGCGATAACGGCCTGTGTGGCAATGGAAGCAAACTCGTCCACCCGCTCTGAGGAATGATCTATCGCCATAACGTGTGCGCCTTGACTCATTAGTTCGCGAACAATGCTTCCTCCAAAACGTCCAAGTCCAATGACAGCAAACTCTTTTTTCATCATTAAAAATCCCTCCGAAAACTACTATACCATTATTGTAACGTATTCTCTGCTATATGTATCGTCAAAACAAGAGACAATTCGTCAATAAAAGATATTCCTTGGACAGGGCCGTTCTGCTTAGTGGCTTTTTTGCTCGGATGTCGTCAGGATTTAATCGGTGAGAGACTAAACTGCTCGGGTTGGCCCAGGTAGTGATCTGTTTTGCACCAAAACTGCTCGGGTTGCCACAGAAAGTGATCTGGTTTGCACCAAAACTGCTCGGGTTGCCACAGAAAGTGATCTGGTTTGCCTCTAAACTGCTCGGGTTGCCCGATGAAGTGATCTGGCCAACCTCTTTTCTCCCTGGTCACTTCTCCATCCGCTTGCTCTTTTGTTTCAATCAACTCGATTCCTTATTCGCTCAGGGTAAGTCACATTTGCCAAGCTCCAAAATAATCCCGTTTTCCATAAAAAAGACGAGGAAAAAATATCCCTCGCCTCTTAATCTGCTATTTTATGCGTTGCGCATTTCATCTAAAACACGATTTACACGTTTTTCCAACATTTTCATACCGCTGCCACCAGCTTGCATGTGACGAAGCTGACCATCTTTATCAAAAACAAAATAAGCAGGTACGTATTGGTTTTCAAATGCATCTGTAAGCTTTAATTCGCTATCAACAAAGATTGGTTGAACAATGTCATGCTCTGCTGCTACCGATTTGATTGTTTCTAAATTTGTATCTTCCTCAGAACGTGGCATATGCACGGCAATAACGTTTAGCTCATCTTTGTATTGATCACGGAAATTGTTGACATCCGGCATTGCTTCTTTACATAAATGGCAACTAACTGACCAGAAATGGATTAACGTTGGTTTTTCGCCAACTAAATCCGCTTTTGTTACTTCACCATTTAACCAAGTTGTTGCGCCTACAAGTTCAGGCATTTGTTCACGAAGTTTCATAAAACATTCTCCTTTTTCTTTTTTCTGGGACCGTTATCAAAACGTGTGGTTGATTTCCGTTCCGGCTGGGCGCTTTGTTGTTGCTGTCGCTACGCTTTCGCACAGAGAAGAGCTTCCTGGGGGCGTCCAGCCTCCACTCCAATCAACTTATTTACATAGTAGACGTTTTAACAAAAGTCATCCACAATTTTTAGTGATGAACCTTTTTCTATATCAAGTTTAAAAAAATCCCCACAAACTTGCTGTGGGGACTCTTTATTTGTTAAATAATCAATTTCGCCAAGCCTTGATTTATAGAGTTGCTTGACCTGGGCGCCAGTTTGCTGGGCAAAGACCACCAGTTTGTAAAGCTTGAAGTACACGTAAAGTTTCGTCTACATCACGGCCGATGTTGTTATCGAATACTGTTTGGTATTTTAATTCACCTTCTGGGTTGATGATGAATAAGCCGCGTAGTGCGATACCTTCTTCTTCAATTAATACACCATATTCTTGTGAAATTTGGTGATTAGTATCTGCTGCTAGTGGGTATTTTAACTCACCAAGACCATTTTTAGTGCGGTCAGTGTTAATCCAAGCTAAGTGAGTGTGGATTGTATCAGTAGAAACACCGATTACTTCTGCATCTAAGTCTTCGAACTCATCGTAACGATCGCTCATTGCAGTGATTTCTGTTGGACATACGAATGTGAAGTCCATTGGATAGAAGAAAAGAACTGTCCATTTGTCTTGTGCTTTAATGTCTTCTAATGATACTTTACCAAATGATTTGTCTGGAAGTACTGCTTCCATTGTAAAGTCAGGTGCTTGTTTACCTACCATGCGTTCTGCCATTATAAATCCCTCCGATTAAATATGTAGTATATATATATTCCATTCGCACCAGCGAACTCGTCTTCTACGATAACAGAGTAATCGTAGTTTTTCAAACAAGTAAACTTCACAAAAGTGCACATATTAAATTGTCTGACAAATTTCCGTCAAATCCCCAAATGGAATAGCTGCTACAGCCTATTTATTAACTATCTTTAACATTTTTATTCTAGTTTAAACGAAATTTTTCTACGCTACATTTATGTATAATTTCTAAAAATTTCATCTACTTTTTTTTGATAAAAAACGATTGCAAATTCTTTATTATTATGTATAATTGTAATGGTTTTAGTAAACTAAAAGTTTCGTTAAAGTAAACTTCGTATTTCAAAAGTTTATGATTGCTAAACTTCTTCTAGGAGGGAAAAGATGCAAATAGGAGCAAAAATCAAAGCGCTTCGTTTAAAAAAAGGTCTTACCCAAGAGGAACTTGGAGAACGTACAGATTTAAGTAAAGGGTATATCTCTCAATTAGAACGTGATCTAAATTCACCTTCCATTGAAACTCTTTTTTCATTATTAGAGGTTTTAGGTTCAACACCTAAGGAATTTTTCGATGATGAAGCACCTGAACAAAAGGTTGTATATACAGAAGAAGATCAATCCACTTATACAGACGAAGAAAAAAAATATGAAATTCAGTGGCTCATTCCTACTTCAAATGAAAAAGAGATGGAGCCTATTTTCTTGACACTTGCTGCTGAGGGGGAATTCAAACAGTTTGAGCCCTCACTCTCGGAAACATTTATTTATATTGTCGAAGGTCGTATTCGTCTCGTTTTAGGAGATGAACAGTACATAGCGAGTGAAGGCAATGCTCTCTATTTTGACGCGACAGATCATCACCAAATTTTTAATGCACATGCTGATGAAACAAAAATTTTACTTGTCGCAACGGATTCATATTTATAGCTTAAGGAGGCACATCTATGACAACGAATTCGATTATCCGCTTTGAAAATGTTTCAAAGTCCTATAATGACGGCACTGTCGTCTTAAAAAACATTAACTTGGAGCTAGAAAAGGGAAAATTCTATACACTGCTAGGTCCTTCTGGTTGTGGTAAAACAACTATTTTACGTATGATTGCTGGATTCACAGAACCGACAACAGGAAATATCTATTTTCATGATAAAAAAATCAACTCCGTACCAGCAAATGAACGCCAAGTAAATACTGTTTTTCAGGATTACGCGTTGTTCCCTCATTTAAACGTTTTTGAAAACGTCGCATTTGGACTTCGCATTAAAAAGCTTCCTGAAAGTGAAATTAAAAACCGTGTTGCTGAAGCATTAAAATTCGTTAACTTAGCAGGCTATAGCAATCGTGAAATTTCTGAAATGTCAGGTGGTCAACGTCAGCGTGTTGCTATTGCTCGTGCGATTGTGAATGATCCTGAAGTAATTTTACTTGATGAGCCTCTTTCTGCTTTAGATTTAAAGCTACGTACAGAAATGCAGTATGAGCTACGAGAGTTACAACAACGCCTTGGAAAAACATTTGTCTTTGTTACACACGATCAAGAAGAAGCACTTGCGATGAGTGATGAAATATTTGTTTTAAGTGAAGGTGAAATTCAACAATCTGGTACACCAGTAGATATTTATGATGAACCAATTAATCGCTTCGTTGCTGATTTTATTGGTGAATCAAACATTGTTCCTGGCGTGATGATTGAAGATTTCAAAGTAGAATTTGCTGGTAAAGTTTTCGAATGTGTTGACCAAGGTATGAGACCAAACGAAAAAATTGATATTGTCATTCGACCAGAGGATTTAGAAATGACAACAATTGATAAAGGCAAACTTGTCGTGAAAGTTGATACTCAATTGTTCCGAGGGGTACATTATGAATTATCCACTTACGACGAAGATGGGAATGAATGGCTTGTACATTCATTGAAAAAAGCTGAAGTAGGGACAGAAATTGGTTTAGACTTTGATTCAGAAGCAATTCATGTAATGCGCTTAAATGAAACAGAAGAAGAATTCGATAAACGTTTAGAGGCGTACGGGGACGACGAAGATGCAAACTAAGACTTCGAAATCAGCCTTATTTCCTTATGTTTTATGGATTGCACTTTTTGTTATCGCGCCGATTGCACTCGTTGTTTACTATTCCCTACTAGATATACATGGCAATTTCACGCTCGATAACTATAAAGCATTCTTTACTTCTGTCTATTTAAAAATGACATTAAGTTCATTCTGGTATGCGTTTTTAATTACATTCTTTACGTTACTTGTTTCGTATCCAACAGCCTATTTTTTAACGAAGACGAAACATAAACAGCTTTGGCTTTTACTAATTATTATTCCTTCTTGGATTAATCTTTTGTTAAAAACATATGCCTTTATTGGGATATTCGGCTTGTACGGCCCATTAAATGCATTTATCGAAGTATTTGGTTTTGATCCGAAGCAAATGCTATTTACTGACATTAGCTTTGTGTTCGTATCCGTTTATATTTTTATTCCATTTATGATTTTACCGATTTTCAACTCATTGGATCGTTTAAATCCGGCTCTTGTTTATGCAGCACGTGATTTAGGGGCATCTGCTTTTACTACGTTCCGTCGCGTGATATTGCCGTTAACAATGGACGGTGTTAAATCAGGTATTCAAGTTGTATTTATTCCTGCATTATCACTCTTCATGATCACTCGTTTAATTGCAGGAAACCGTGTTATTACACTTGGTACAGCTATTGAACAACAATTCCTTGTGACTCAAAACTGGGGAATGGGTTCAACAATTGCTGTGTTCTTAATTTTATTCATGGTCATCGTTATGTTAATTACAGGACAGAAAAAGGATAAAGGAGGTCGCGTACGATGAAAAAACTATCTGCTACAGCAAAAGTATATTTAGCGATTGTTTTTATCGTTTTGTATGCACCTATCTTCTATTTAATCTTCTATTCGTTCAATAGTGGCGGATCGATGAATAATTTTGAGTCCTTTACGTTAGAACATTATAAAGCCGTGTTTGAGGATTCACGTCTAATCGTAATTCTAATTAATACAGTCATCGTGGCATTACTCTCTGCATTGATTTCTACAATCATCGGGACACTAGGAGCTATTGGCATTGTCACTGTTAAAGATTCAAAAATGCGCAATACACTACTTTCTTTAAATAATGTGTTAATTGTTAGCCCGGATGTTATTATCGGTGCAAGCTTTTTAATTTTATTCACAATGATCGGTATTAAATTAGGCTTTACTTCTGTATTAATAGCACACGTAGCGTTCAGTGTTCCAATTGTTGTACTGATGGTCTTACCGAAACTATTAGAAATGAATAAATCTTTAATCGATGCTGCATTAGATTTAGGAGCAACGAAAAAAGATGTCATGATGCGTGTTATTTTACCGTATATTCAACCGGGGATTTTTGCGGGATTCTTCCTTGCCTTAACGTATTCTCTTGATGATTTTGCGGTAACATTTTTCGTGACAGGTAACGGCTTTAGTACTTTATCTGTTGAAATTTACTCTATGGCTCGTGCCGGTATTTCCTTAACGGTTAACGCTATTTCTGGTTTAGTATTCTTTGTAACAGTTATCGTCGTAGTTGGCTATTACTTCATTACAAGCCGTGCTAGTAAAAGAACGGGGGGAACTCAATGAAGCAATTAATTCAAGCAACAGTCGCAATCCTTGTCGTTTCCGCCCTTTTGTTCTATGCTGCTGACGCCCTAAGTGCCAGCGGTGGGAAAAGTGGTAAAGATACGTTAACAATCTTTAACTGGGGAGAATATATTGACCCAGATTTGCTGAAGCAGTTTGAAAAAGAAACAGGCATTCACGTCATCTATGAAACGTTTGATTCTAATGAAGCAATGATGACAAAAATTCAACAAGGTGGTACAGCTTACGATATCGCAATACCTTCTGAATATATGATTGAAAAAATGAAGGAAGAAAACTTACTTATTCCTTTAGATAAAACGAAAATCCCTAATATAAAAAATATCGATCCTTATTTTTTAGATTTACCATTTGATGACGACAATAAATATTCTGTTCCATATTTCTGGGGAACAGTCGGCATTGTCTATAATCCAAAGCTCGTTGGAAATTTAGACTTCTCATCTTGGAAGGACTTATGGGACCCTTCGTTAAAACGTAAAGTCTTTTTAGTAGACGGTGCACGTGAGGTGATTGGTATGGGCTTAAACAACCTTGGCTACTCACTCAACTCTTTAAATAACCAAGAGCTACGTAAAGCTACTGATAAACTAATTACATTGGCGCCAAATGTTAAAGCCATTATCGGGGATGAGATTACACCGCTGATGGTTAATAATGAAGCTGCTGTAGCACTCACTTGGTCTGGTCAAGCAGCAGACATGCTGTCAGAAAATGAAGATTTAGACTTCGCTGTACCAAAAGAAGGCTCAAACTTGTGGTTTGACAATATGGTTATCCCAAAAACATCAAAAAATATTGATGGTGCACATGCCTTCATTAATTTTATGTTGAAAGCTGAATCAGGTGCTCAAAACGCTGATTATGTAGGCTATTCTACCCCTAATATTGCAGCGATGAAGTTAATGGATAAAGAAGTTGTATCTGATAAGCGCTTCTATCCTTCTGAAGAACAACGTAAAACATTAGAAGTTTATAAAAACCTAGGTCCTGATTATTTAGGCAAATACAATGAGCTGTTTTTAGAATTTAAAATGAGTATTCGATAATCTAAGCTGTTCTCACATTACGTTGAGAACAGCTTTTTATCGTTTAGTTGGAAGTAAACTTCTTTGGAAAACTAGCAGGCCGTATTTATGTTAAACAAAAGAATCCCTATAACTTTACTAGTAAATTTCAGACTTATAGTCAATAGCAAACGTACAAGCCTTGTGGTAGACTGTAGTATATTTGATTAAAGAAAGGGGTATTCGATGACCCAGCAGAAGTCTAATAAGGCGGCTTTGTATATTTTAATGTTTAATATGTTTATCGCAATGGGAAGTATCGGAATTATTATTCCTGTCATGCCTGAGTATTTAAAACTATTTGGCGCTGCAGGACAAGTACTTGGTATGTTGATTGCAACGTTCGCCTTTGCACAATTCGTATTTTCTCCAATCGCTGGGAATCTTTCGGATCAATACGGTCGTAAAAATCTCATTATTTTCGGCCTTATCGTAACAGGACTTGCACAAATTGGTTTCGGGCTTTCAACAGATGTATGGATGCTCTTCTTGGCACGCTTTTTAGGTGGCCTTGGATCTGCATTTGTGGCTCCTCCTATAATGGCATTTGTGGCAGATGTCACAACGTATGAGGAACGAGGAAAAGGTATGGGTATGCTAGGGGCAGCAATGTCCTTGGGTTTTATGATCGGACCAGGTATCGGTGGATTCCTCTCAAAAGTTAGTTTGCATTTTCCATTCTATACTGCTGGATGTGCAGCTATCTTAGCAGCTATTTTATCGTTCTTTTTATTGCCTGCTACAAAACCGAACACAGCGAAAAAAGCGCAGAAGCAAGATAATCTTGTAAAGCAGATGGCTCGTTCAGTCCAAATGCCTTATTTTGTCATGCTAATTATCATGCTTGTATTCTCTTTCGGGATTGCTAACTTCCAAACAACATTATCATTATTTGTTACAGAAAAGTTTAATTACACACCTACTGATATCGCCATTATATTAGTTATGGGCGGCGCTTTTGGTGTTGTTGTACAGATGTTTGTTATTACACCACTGTTTAATCGTTTCGGCGAAATGAAAGTAGTGTTAGTCAATTTATTTATTGCAGCCGTTTCGATTTTCTTAATATTATTCGCATCTGGCTTTGCACTTATTTTAATTGTAGCGACAATCTTCTCTACAGCTACGACATTGATTCGTCCAGCTGTCAACACATTGATTTCAAAGCTTGCTGAAAATGAACAAGGCTATGCAGCTGGATTGAACAATGCGTATATGAGTCTTGGTAATATGATTGGTCCAGCTTTAGCAGGTATATTATTCGATTGGAATATGAACAGTCCTTATATATTCGGGTCTATTATTTTAATGGCTTGTTTCTTCCTTGCCCTAATTTGGACAATGAAAAAAGCACCACACCTTATGCATCCTGATACAAAATAGTCTGAAAAGTTATTGACTAATTTTAGTAGTATGCTACATTATTTATGAGAAAAACTAACAAATCAATTTCGCCTTGGCGTAATTGCGTCCGGATTTTGAATTGTGCCCGCACAATTCATTCCTTTCAAAATCCGTGACATCCGCCGGAGGCTTTGGGCCAACATGATGTTGGTCACTCAGTCGTTGCCACAGAACGTGGCGATCTTAGACTGAGTTCCTATATTTCAGCGGATGTCTTTTGTACCGAAAGCGTAGCGACAGGTACAGATGTTTGGACACCTGCTGAAAAGCAACTTATAACCGGCATTCATCTCACCACCTATAAAGGTGGAAGACTACTGCTGAAAGAAGTTAATTTAATTACCACTAGGGGAGTCTTTAAAAGGCTGAGACGTATATGATCATATACGGACCCTTTGAACCTGATCTAGTTCACACTAGCGGAGGGAAGTGGCGACACTTGCTTTTTACTATTAAATGCAAGGCCGCTTCCTATTGTTTTAAGGAAGCGGCTTTTTTACGCTTTAGCGGCGATTCTCTCAGGTTTAGCGGCGCTAACTATAAAATTCACATTCAAAGGAGTGGAAATTATGTCAATTCGAAAATTAACAATTATGGCCTTATTAGTAGCAATTGCCGTAGCAGGTTCTACCTTCGTTTCAATACCAACGGGAATTGCACGTGCCTACCCTGTCCAGCATGCCATTAATGTTATCGGTGCTATCATTCTTGGACCGGTGCCTACTGTTATGATCGCCCTCGTCACAGCCATTATTCGTATTTTAACAGGCACAGGCTCATTACTAGCTATACCTGGTAGTGTTATTGGTGCTTTATGTGCAGCTCTTGCCTATAAATACAGCGGCAAGCAATGGCTAGCAGGTGTCGGTGAAATGTTTGGAACAGGTATCATTGCCTCACTTATTGCAGTACCTTATGCACATTTATTAATGGGGACATCCGTTGCTGCTTTATTTTTCATGCCAGCTTTTTTAACATCAAGTACTATTGGTGCTATCTTAGGCATTGTCATTGCCAGCAATTTGCGTAAAACAGTATTTGTAACTACCCTTAACACTCAGCTTAAATAATGAATTTAAAAACGTTACTTTCATTAATTAAGAAAGTAACGTTTTTTATTCAAAGCCTATTCACCCATATTTCAACGGTAATCCCATTTCATGAGCAATTAATAAAAAGTCTTTTTTGCTTATTTCAAAATGACCAAATCTGAATTTATAGCCATATTTCGATTTATCCTCTACAAATTCTAAATAATCTAAGATTCTTTTTATCTGCACAGCTTTTGCATCTTTAAAAAAGTCTATATCTCTTCTAAAAGGAATAAAATTCTCTGCCATTTGGAACTCGTATATTCGCTCGTCCTTTACTCTTCCAATTGCTGTAAATGCTCTTACAGGCTCATTACCATCTAGACTTTTTTTAGGAGAATAATAAATGATCCAGTCTCCTTTTTGCATTCGTTTCAAAGGCCTTTCTTTACCATGGCATAGCTGACCAAATCCTCCCTCAACCCCTTTTTGCACATGATTAAGAGATACCACACCAATCCAATATTTCGTGTCTCTTTCAGGTGTAGGAAGAGAATTTTTATTAGGATTTAATGACATAGCTTCCGTCCCCTCTTATTTTGGAATCATCGCCAACGATTTTATTTTTTCATTTTCAAGAATCAACCTTTCTTCCAAAATCACTGGGTTTGGCAAACCATCCCAAGTAGTGGAAACGGTTGCAATACATTCTGTATCATCACCATCAATATTTTGGATAGTTAATTTAAAGCCTTTTGGCATAGGTGACGTGTAAAAGTTTTGTATTTCTTTCCTTCCTTTAAAAATTTCACCTTTAAAATTTTTTAATTCCCCATGATCTGCATACATATCTGATAAATCTTGGCCCTCTTCTTGTGCTCTTCTTAAATACTCCTTCATAACCTCTACAGCTTTCATTTCTCTTCACTCTTTCTTTTTTTATTTATAAGTTTTTAATCCCTATGAATGATTTTCATATACTTTTTTCATAATACTTTTCAATAGCTCTTTTTCTTCCAATGAAAGTACGTTTAAAACTTCATTCTCAGAAATCGCAAGAGTCTTCATTAATTCTTCCGCCAAATTTTCACCCTGTTCCGTAAGGCATATTAAATTTTCTCTTCTATTTTCTGGATTTTTCTCCCTATAAACATACTTTCTTTCTTCTAGTCCATCGATAAAAAAGCGGACACTATTTTTATCTAACTTTAAAATCTGCCCTATTTGAATTTGGCTAAGTTTTTGGTTTTTTACAGCCATCATGATCCCAACTTCTCTAGATTTCATTTGAAATTTTTCGCTAATATATTGCTCGAGATTTTCCTCTAAAGACTCCGCTAATTTAAAACTGAGAAAACCAAATGAATTCATTATATTGGTCATTTTTGAACCCCCAAATTTATAGTACTACAAAATGATAGTAATAAATTATTACTATCATAAATTATTACACACATATATATTGTTTACAAGATAAATTCCACTAAATTCACTTATTTTACAAAAATAGCATTCTAAAATTAATAGATCACCAGTTAAAGCGTATTTCTGCTGATTGAAGTGAAGACTGTGCGACATTATGAAGTAAAAGGGTTACACACAATTGTATGAATCCTTTTTTGCTCTGGTGGATGTCGATAAAATTAAATGTTGGGCGATAATCCCTGAAAGCATATGTCAAAGGACAAAAAAACGATGGTTCATTACTATAAAGCAATGAACCATCGTTTTAAATTACTAAGATCGTTTTTTCATGCCCTTTAATAATTGGGCAACATTTGTTTCCTCTGCCTGTATTGTTTTTTCCTCGACAAGCTGCTCTTTTTTCTTCGGCCTAGTGAAGAAGCCCCAACCAAAGCGTCGAATAGTTATATCTATGAAGAATAGTAGCATCCCTGCTAATAAAAGCCATGTTGCAATATTTTGGCGTTCCGCACCTTTTTTAGTAAATTCACGGAACACTTCGCTCGGTTCTTTCAAAACGGAGCCGCCTGTTTGCTTAGTTAATTCTTCGACTAACTTATCATTCACTGGACGTAATTCATATTCAGTACTATAAGGTACGCTTAAGCCTGCCTGATAAATGGCCTTTTCTTCATCGGCAATGCGGAAGAAAATTAGTCCAGGTTCTGCTTGTACGACTGCTCGAACTTGTGATGCTGAAATTATTTCAAGCTGTGTCTCAAGTTCTTCGCCCGCTTCATTGACGGCGACAATATCTAAGAACGCCGCTTCATTAGTTGGGTCAGTGATGACAAATGAACCGTCTGATTCTAGACGTACATCATAGGCAACATCGTTATAGCTCGGTAGCATTTTTGAAATAAGCGTTTGCCAAAACGTGCCCCAATTTTGCCATCTTGCCCAGTCTCCCGTCCATTTTCCTGTCGAATCAGAAGTAAAGGCGAATGTTTTGCCAAGGCCATATTGCCATTCTGCAAGGACTGGATCTTCCTTCTCACTTTCTGCAATAACAGTGGCTCCCTGCTTTGCTGTCGTGCCTATATAAGCATTCATTTTAGGTACACCATTTGCAAATAACGTGTTCCAGCCAGCTGTATTAAATATAGTTGGATAGAATGGGTTATCCTCAATATATGTGCGTGAAATCATGGCAGTTTCACGAGATAAAATAGAGGGGATCGCCTGCTCATCAATAACATCATAGAAACGCCCACTGCCCATCTCACTGAGTGCTTCAAGTAAGTTGCCATCTGCATCCTGACCAATTGCAACCGTTGAAAGAGTAATGCCATTCTCTTTTCCTTGTGCAATTAAGTCTTCATAGTTACCTCGTTGAGACTGGCCATCAGTTAATAAAATAATATGCTTACGCTGTAGCTTTAAATCAGCTAGATTTTCATAAGCTTTAGCAAGCGATCCATATATTTCGGTACCCCCTCCTGGCGTTACAGATAAAATGGTATCCACTGCTTCTTCCTTATTGCCAAGTGGTCCTGTCTCAATAATTTCCCAAGGTCGATCATCAAAGGCTATAAACCCGAGAGTATCCTCATCTCGTAGCATTTCAACTGAACGAGCGGCCGCCTCTTTTGCAAGCTCTAGCTTTGCTCCAGACATACTTCCAGAGCGGTCAAGGACAATAGCGAGCCCTAATGATGGCAATTGTTCTTTACCTTTAATCTCCATTTCTACAGGTAGTAAAGTTTCGATTGGTGTTTTAAAATAGCCACCTAAGCCAAAGCTATTTTCGCCACCGACCATTGTAAAACCGACACCGAAATTTTTCACTGCTTGCTCAATGACATTCATTTTTGCCTCGCCTACTAAATGCCCTGGCACATTATCAAAAATGATGGCATTGTATTGTAAATAACTAGAAAGTTCATTTGGTAGACTTTTAGCATCTACAACATCATAGGCAATTGATTGTTTGCCGAGTGCTGCTGCAATTGGTGATGCCGTATCATAGCCATTAACAATTAGTAAATGTGGTTCGCTTTGCACCATTGTGACGCTTGTTAATTTATTATTTTCAAAAATGGCATCCTGTTCAACCTGCACGAGTGCCTCATATTTTACAAGCCCTTCTGCCGTTGCTGAATGTTTAAACGTAAATACATTTGACCCTTCTGTAAGTTCCACTGCTTCACGGTGAATAAGCTTATCGTTTTCGTATAGTAATAGCTCACCTTGTTCTTCTACAGTTGCATTTATTTCGGCAACTAGCTGCTGTTGCTCACCTACATAGGCAACTTGTGGTGTGACAAAACTTTTCATGGATACATCCTTAGCAACAGGTTGGTTAAATGGCATTACATCAACACTTATATTTGACCCTTTAAACTTCGATGAAAATTCTAAGGCATCTCCTCTAGTTTCATTGCCATCCGTTAAGAGCACAAGTCTTGTTGCTTTTTTCGGATCTACAATACCTGAAGCGAGCTGTAGACTCTGTTCAATATTTGTTTGATCTGTTGCTTTTA
Organism: Lysinibacillus sp. 10T31; assembly: GCF_056394365.1. Taxonomy (NCBI): domain Bacteria; kingdom Bacillati; phylum Bacillota; class Bacilli; order Caryophanales; family Bacillaceae; genus Lysinibacillus; species Lysinibacillus sp. 10T31. The sequence goes on along the minus strand of NZ_JBFTHS010000032.1, from coordinate 23,484 downwards.
TGGTTGTAAACTTCGGCACTTCCTTTAAAGATTTCGATAAAATGGCTTCCGTTTGTAATGTCGATGAAAAAGAATATATCCCTGCAAGCTGTTCATCTTTTTTYGACGGTAAACTTTCCGCTATAAAATTGGCCATCTCATCATCTGTACCATTCATTGAAGCGGAACGGTCAACTAAGAATAATACTTGTTCTTCCTTTACGGGCAATAAAATATAGGGCCCTGCAAGTGCAAAAACCAAACAGCATATCGCCACAATACGAATACCTAGTACGACGATATGGCTTTTTTTTAGGCGCTGACGCTCACGCCAATAGGTCCATCCAAAATAAAAAAGCAACGGAAGTAAAAGCAACAATGCTAATGGCATATCAATTCGTAAATCCACGACGTCGTTGCACCTCCCACTCTAAAACAAGTAATACTAAGATCATAAGGATAAGCCAAGGTACGAACGATGTTTTCGATATTTCTTCCTTACCATTATCCGGAAGCTCTCCAAGTGTATAGCTTGTCCCTTTTTCAATCACACGCTCTTGCGCTTGAAGCTGTACGATGAAGCGCTTTTCTTCATCATTTGAGCGAGCTGTATAAATTCCTGGCTTCATTGGTGCTGTTAATAGACCATTCGTAATGGACGATAAAAACTCATCTTCCTGCGAATATATACTCCAATCACCTTGCGTTAAAGCAACTGCACGTTGCTCATTTGGTGTGAAAATACCAAGTGAACCAATTGATTCTGATAGCTCCTGTTCAGCACTCCATAAAAATAATGGGAATGAAGGATGTAACGGCCAATCTGTATCTGCAATATCAGCTAATACAACAATATCCCCTTCTGGTGAACGCTGAATAAATGGCTGGTCACCCACTGATGCAATCGTTTTATAGTCATCGAATCCAGGATATAACGCACTGACGTAAATATCTTTTAGCTCACTAAATGCAAACAATGCATCACTTGTTGTACTGATTTTCCCAGTAGCTTCAACCTTCTCAACGTCATCCCGTCCAAATAATACAATCGGCTTGTCCATCTTTTCGAGTAGCGCCGTCTGATTGGTTACAACAGTGGCATCCAAATTGTCAGCCAGTTGTGAAGATGGAACACTCTTCACGCTACTATTAATCGTTTGCAAACCTTTTTGAATGAGTTGATGCATACTTTGATCGACAACTACTTTTGCAGTAGCTGTTTGTAGCAATACAGTTTGTGAATTATCAACAGCGTAATCATCCTTAGCATCTATCTTGGCAGTCATAGTATCTTCTAACGGTAGGTCTTTGAAAGTTTTTGTTATAGCTTCATTTGGAGGTAATGCAACACTCTCCGCAACTATCTCCTTACCTTTAACATTTTCAATCGAAAGGGTTACATTTTGCTCTTGATCCGTATCATTTTGTAACTGAACAAGCGCCATAGCAGATTGTCCATCTGTAGTAGCAGCAAAACGTGTAATTGCGATATTTGTTAAATCCTTTGCAGACCCTTTTACGATCCACTTCACCGTATCTTTTTCCATCGGTAATTGCTTTTTATCGAGCGAATCTGTAAAGACATAAATAGATGTTGGTGTATTACCGACAAAAGCTTGTGCCACATCTAAAGCCTTATTCATTTGAGCTGTCTCATATGTTACTTGTAACTCTTGAATGGCTTTTTCAATATCTTTAGTATTTGTTTCCTGCTGTAATATAGCTTTTGGCGTATTGCCTGTTTTAATGAGTGTCACAGGTCTTCCATCAAGCTCATTGACCAATGACAGCATTTCTTTTTTATGTGTGTCAAATGTTGACTGCTCTTTTCCAGCTAACATTGTTGCAGACGTGTCTACAATGAAAATCGTCTGCGCACCAACGATCGTTGACTTTTTTACATAAGGATTCATTAATGCTAGTACAAGTAAAAGAAGAGCTAGTAGTTGTAAATAGAGCAGAGCATTTTTTTGTAAATGTTTTAAGTATGGTGATACACGTGTTTCTTGCATAATTTCCGACCAAAAAAGTGTTGAAGATACGGTTTGATCGGTATATTTTTTTCGAAAGAAATAATATAGAAGGACAATGACCGGGATGATGGCCGTCCAGCTAAAAAGTAATTGACTAAAGCCCAATACGGCTCACCTCACCTAATCCAATGTGCTTTTAATAATTGTTGGAAGATGGCATGCTGTAATCCATCCTCTACTTTAAGCTGTAATTGTCGAACACCGAAGCGCCGACAAATTGCTTCAAATTCCTCTTCATGTAATAAACGTCTTGCCCTATATGTGTCCAGAACTTTAGAAGACATCGTGACATTTACATCTCTGCCCGTTTCACGATCAAGTAAGCGCACATCACCCGTATATTCTGGTGCTAATTCTTCTTGCGTAACTATTTGCAAAATACGTACATCCCCTGCAAAGCGTGGTAGCCTTTTTAAAAGTTGCTCCCATTCTTCGATTGGCTCAAGTCCGTCCGTCACAATAAATAGTACTGTACTATCCTTAGGCAATGCTCTTAAAGCTCCCTGTGCGAAACTATTTGTATAAGTTGCTTGCTCAATCTCTGTGACTACCTGTAAAAAGGCGCGACGATACATGGCACCTTTACGACGAAACGGTGGCTTGACCTCATCCTGTAGAAAAGAAAATGATAAGCGATCATCGCGACCTAGCACCATTAGGCCAAGTGAGGCAACAATTTGCCGGGCAAAAGTCCATTTTGCTTGATCGCCCATCGATTTAGTTGTATCTAACAAAATGTGCACGCGCATTTCTTGTTCATCTAAAAAACGTTTAATGAAGTATTTATCAGTTCTCGCAAAGACGTTCCAATCTACCTGACGTACATCATCACCTAAATGATATTCACGAAAATCCGAAAAATCGAGCGATGCCCCGAAGCGTTGCGAACGGTGCGAGCCCTTGTGCTGCCCACGTAATTTGGAGGCCGTTGCCACTTGGAAGCGACTGATTTTCGCTAACCAATCCTCGGGCAATAATAATTTTTGTGTCACCTGCTAACACCTTGCTGTACTTTTTCTAAAATGACATCAATCACATCGTCTGTTGTTTTACCTGAAGCCTCCCCTTCATAATTCAACAGCATACGATGGCGTAATACCGGCTTAGCTACAGATTTAATATCTGCTACAGAAATGTGGAAACGTCCATTCATAAGCGCCCTTGCCTTCGCTAATTTGATTAAGCTTTGCAAACCTCGAGGGCCGCTACCATACATGGCATATTGCTTGACCTCATCAATGGCATCCACTCTCTCAGGATGTGTAGCCACCACAAGGTCCGTCGCAAATTCGAGCATTTCATCAGCAACTAGTACTTCCTTGACCATTTGCTGCGCTTCAATTAGTGCTTCTGTATCCATGATCTTTTGTAAATCAATTTCCTTAGCGCCTGTTGTACGCTTCATAATTTCCATTAGCTCACTTTTCTCAGGATACGGCACAAGAATTTTACATAGGAAACGGTCCATTTGTGCTTCTGGTAAAGGGTACGTTCCTTCCATCTCAATCGGGTTTTGTGTTGCTAACACGAAGAATGGTCTTGCCATCTTCTTTGTATCTCCCAAGATTGTTACAGTTTTTTCACCCATTGCTTCAAGCAGTGCACTTTGTGTTTTTGGTGTTGCTCGGTTAATCTCATCCGCTAATACCATTTGGCTAAAAATCGGACCTGGCTGGAACGTAAACTGTTGCTTGCCATCAGCTGTGCGTTCAATCATACTTGTTCCTGTAATATCCGCTGGCATTAAATCTGGTGTAAATTGAATTCGCGAAAATGATAAATCTAATACTTCAGAAATTGTACGGATTAACATCGTTTTCCCTAAACCCGGTAGGCCCTCTAATAATGCATGCCCATCAGCAAGGACTGCGTATAATGTATAATCAATGGCTTCCTCTTGTCCGACGATAAAGCGATGAATTTCTTCCTTTACTTGTTGTAATTTCGAACTCATTTCAACATATTGTTGCTCTGTAAATGCCATTCCTTTTCCTCCTACTGAGACTCAATTGACGTGAAATAAGATTGCACGACATTTTGTAAATCCTTCGGTAATTGTAAACGCTCTGAGCTTTCTAAATAGCTATCTTTATAGGAGCCTATAACTTCCTCATATGGGCGAATAGAACCTTTAGTAATCGGGCCATTTCCTTGTTGCTCTGATACATGTGATCCATCTCCTAATGCTCCACCATCAACTGAAGTCTGACTAGAGCCACCAATTCTATTCGGTGTCGTTAATAAATCGCGACCGCCCTGTCCTGTGCCTGCACCTTGACCTGAACTATTGCCATTTCCCTGACCTTGTCCTTGACCCTGCCCTTGTCCGTTTCCTTGTCCTTGACCATTACCTTGTCCCTGACCTTGTTGATTACTTTGATTCGATCCTTGTTGCTGACCTTTACCACTAGCCTGTTGGGATCCATTTTGAGAATTAGTTTGGCCTTGTTGGCCTGTTTGACTTTGTTGATTACTTTGCTGTGAATTCGCTGACGGATTGGTATTAGGATTGTTTTGCTGATTGTTATTGGCACTATTGGCACTCGCAATTGCATTTTGTAGAGTATTGCTTGCAGGTTTCCCAAGCTTGCTCATAGCTGTCTGAGTAGCATTTGCATTTTGCGTTAACTCCTGCTGCATTTGGGCGAGCTCCTTCAATTGCTCCACTTCTTCTTTCGATAAGCCTTTGTCGTCAGAAGCGCCCTCCTTACTAGCCGTTTGCTTTGCCTTTAATTGTTGCTCCTTTAAAGCAAGCTCCTTTTGCTTTTTCACAACTTCGCGTAATGCCTCTTCAGCCGTTTCTGTCTTTTTCAACGTATTTTGCAATTCTTTTAATTGCTCTTTCACTTCTTTTGTTTCTGCTTTTTTCTCTAATTGAGCAACTTCCTTCTTTACGTCTTCAATGACAGCTTTTTCTTTTTCGACCTCAATTGCTTCAATTTGTGAAGCTGCTGGGAACATATAAAGAATGGCCAGTACGACAGCTGTTCCAAATAAGCCAATCAATGCTTTTGGACGAAACAAATTTTTCTTTCGAGCCTTAAAATCAGCAAATGCCTTTTCAACGTTCTCGATCGCTTTCGTTAGTAGAGATTGAACGAGTGGGTCTTTATCGTCCTCGAACGATAAGGCTGTCACAAGCTCATTGTGAGAAAAATAATCATCCAGTGTATGCAATGCTTCCTTTTCTTTTATACGCTTCCACCACATAAACAGTACTGTTGCTAGTATGACAACGATAAAGATAGCAAGAGCTGTTTGGCGATAATACGGCCAAACAAAGAGCCTTGAAATGAGGAAGAGGGCAGCACTCGAAAGCAATGCCAAAAACAAGCCGTACTGTGCAATAGGAATGCTTCTTTCTACTGTTAAACTCGTCTTTGCACGTTGAATATATTTTCGTAATTGCTTACGACGCTCCATAAGATTCCCTCCTTATCGATTACTTTTCATATTGGCACGTAATTTTTTAATCGCAATTGTTAAACAAACAACAATGATCAATGAATAAGCTATTAAATAACTAATCCATACAGGTAATTCCACTCCCGAAACTTGCTCTAAAGCATCGCCCATAGATGATGAAGTAAGCGTAAGCATTAATGCACCTGGGTTAATAGAAGCCCAGAAGTAAGCCATATAAGAAGTACTAGTTCCTACGGCATTCCCCATTTGATTGAAGGCAATTGATAAGAAGAAGAAAAACGCTGTAATACCACCTAAAAAGATGATCGAACCGTACGTAGAAATCATCGCAACAATTGTTCGCTTTGTAATGGTTGAAAACATAACACCAATACTACCAATGGCTACAACTGTTAATAAATAAAATAAAAATATCGAGATTAATTGAGACGGTGATACGCCACCAAATAAAAATACTAAACTGTACAATGGTAACCCTGCGATAAGCATTAATACTAAAAATGCTACCGAGGATAATAATTTCCCAATGATGATTTGAGTAGAACTTTGTGTCGTTGTTAGTAAAATATTTAATGTTTGCTTTTCCCTTTCACTACTAATTGCACCAGCAGTTAAGCTAGGTGTAATGAAAAGAATAAGAGCCATTTGTAATATTGTTAAGACCGCAAACATCATAAAGCTTATTTCTGGTCTAAAGAAACCCTTGCCTGTGAATCCAGTTGTTATAAGCAAAAATCCTACGATAAAAATACAAATAACCGCTAAATAAAACATTAACCCTGAAAAGCTTTTAAAAGAACGGAAGCGTAACTTCAATTCTTTTACGAATACCGGATTATAAAATCGTTCCATCATTGATTGTCCGCTCCCTTCGTAATAGCCATAAAGACATCCTCTAAATCTTTTTCCTCTTCGCTTAATGCATAAATAGGTAAATTCGCAAGTATCGCCTTTTTCAATAGTGCTACCTGATCGTCATCTGTTCCCCGGTAATTAAAGGCTATCTCTAAGCGATTATCCATTACATCTATAGAAGAGATCAGTGGATCCTCCTCCAAAAACGCACGTACCTCGTTTAAACGATCCGTTACTTTTACTACGATACGCTTCTCCCCCTGTAGTTGTGCTTGAATGGAAGCTACATTGCCATGAGCGATAAGCTTGCCATTATCAATCACACCGATTTCATCACACATTTCTGCAAGCTCAGGCAAAATATGTGATGAGATTAAAATCGTTTTTCCCATAGATTTTAAATTCCGTAAAATATCTCGCATTTCTACCCGAGCACGCGGATCCAAGCCTGAAGCAGGTTCATCCAAAATTAATACTTTAGGATCGTGGATAAGTGCACGTGCCAAACATAGACGTTGCTTCATCCCACGTGACAGTAAATCAACATATTCATGACGTTTATTCGTTAAATTCACGAGCTCTAGCAGCTGTGGAATAAGTACTTTTCTTTCAGCTGCCCCAATGCCGTAACTGGCACCATAAAAGTCTAAGTATTCGTCTACTTTTAGTTGATCATAGACACCAAAGAAATCTGGCATATAACCAATTTGTTTTCGAACTTCCTTTGGTTCCTTAATAACGCTTTTCCCATTAATAATGGCATCACCTGAAGTTGGAGATAGCAAGGTTGCTAAAATCGAGAATGTAGTCGATTTACCTGCCCCGTTGGCACCTACAAAACCAAAGACAACCCCTTCCTCCAAAGATAGATTCAAATGATCTAGTGCTGTAAAGGAGCCGTATCTTTTCGTTAAATCACGAATTTCAATCATTATTTCGCCACTCCCTTCAGCTCTACATCTGGTAATTTTGTTTCCTCACCTGTTTGATCTGGTCCGAATTTAATCTCAATCAGCAATTCATCATGATCATTGAAGTATTTTTTTATGTTATCTGTAAACACCTGTTTCGCATCTACCAATGGCTCATAATTTTTCGTTTCGTTATTCCAAATCGATAGCTGCATGCGATCAATATCCTTATTTGAAACTGTCAATTCATTTAATGTTTGCACTGAATCCATCATAAACTTATCTGGCATCGCGATGGATACTTCATAGGAACCATCAGACAAGCGCCAATTATTTAACTGTTCATCCATTTTTTCAGCATACGAATTAGGAGATAGCTGGTTTACTGAATACGTAAAGTTGTTACGTTTCATCGTAAATGGACCTGATAGCTCTACTTTGCCATCAAAAGGCTGAACAAAATAGGAAATCGGAGACATACTGGCACTTGTTTCTAGCTCAACCCCAGCAATTGCTTGATCTGCCCATGCTGTAATGACAGGTTTTTTATCACTTTCTACAAGCGGTAATGCCATAGATTTCATACGCTCGATACGTGAAGGATTCACGTCCTCCTTCTTCGCTGGATAATTATTAAAATTGTAATTAGTAAAATCAGATGGTTTTTGAAGAACCGTTGCTTTTAGCTCTGTGTCGACTTTAAGTGTACCGTTCGCTTCGATGTCGCCAAGTTTAACTTCTTTAATACCAGAGATTAAAGTAACGTCCTTTAGGGTAAACGGGAAATTGTTCTTAATTGTCCCAGTTAGCTTTTCATTATTTAACGTAATATCGATATCCATCTTCCCAATATTTTGTGCCGCTGACTTCCCTGCAAACGATTGCACAGACCAATAGTTTAAATCACGTAGTGTTAGCGTTGAACCATTGGCATTTTCCTTAATATAGGATATTTCGTGTAAATCCTCCCTTACCCCTGCGAAATTATTAGAATTTCGCAGCGCGATTGCACTTGTATTCTTATCTGCATTAACAACAAAATCACCACTACGATTCGTTAAAATGGACTCTACATAATAACCATTTACACTACTATCTTCATTTATTTTATAAAATGCAGATTGTTGAATTTGTGGTTGCCCAATTCGATCTTTTGCACCAAAAATAAATAGAGCAATAGATAACACAATTGATATCGCAGGAATGATCCACCATGCATGCTCACGTTTGTCTATTTTCTTTAAAATGAAATATAAAATAGGTCCGATAATTAAAATATATAAAATAATAACTATTAGCATATAGCTAACAGATACTTCAAACGAAGGGAATAGTTCATTTATGTTACGCAGGTCATATGAAATCTGATCCACTGGTGACTGTCCATTTACCATCATCCCTTGTTGTGACATTTTTTGAATATTTATCAATTTTGCCACTAGTGCGGGGTAGCCCTCCATAGATGCAAGTGGTTGATCTCCTAAAGAAAAGGCTGTTTGAATAATTTCTCCACTGCCTACATTTTTCTTAGCCGCTAAAATCTTATTGTTATCTGTTAATACAGGAGTACTTCCTTGCTTTTCAGTTGCCCCATAAATAGAAATTGGTTGTGTAAAAGTTCCTCCGCCTGATAATTTTGATAGGCTATCTGCAGAAACGGATGTCATTTGCTCCGATAATGCTAATGGTAAATAATCCTTGAAAATACCTGCTGTTGCATTTACTTGATCAGCAGCTCCTACTATTAATGTTCCACCATTCTGTACCCAATTTAGTAAGGACTCTTGTTGCTTTTGCGATAAATCAGCAATAGCAATTTCATCGATGACGATAACATTCGCCATTGCAAATCCTTGTGTATCCTCTGGCAGTTTATAATCCTTGATTTGCTTTAAATTGAAAACTTCAACATTATTTTGAGGAGCTAATTGGGATAGCCTTAAAAATGCTGATAAACGATCACTTTTATCTGTTAATGTATAAATAAATACCGATGAAGGATCTAAAAAATTAGCTTGTAGCTGCTTTGTTCCTTTATAAGCAACCTTTTTTCCTTTTTCTATGCCTCCTTCAAAAAACGCGAAAGAATCTGCATTCGAGTTATAGTTATCGATACCTTCTAGATAAATATCAAATGTTTTTTCTTCTCCCGCCGCTATATCTATCGGAAGCACTTGTGCTGATGTAGCTTGATAGGACACGGAAGTATTGATGACCATATCCCCTGAAAAATCTGCACCATTATTTTTTACTGTTACTTGAAGTGGCACAGCTGATTGGTATTTAGCTTTACCTGCTATCCCTACCTTAGCTTGGACATCCAATGTAGCTGCTGCACTTGCCTTCTCCATAGGTAAAATAAGGCTGATAACAAGCATGAAAAGCAGTATGAATGCCGTAATATTCGTTTTTTTCAAAAACTCAACCCCTTTTTGTGTAAATTGCTGGCTAAATATAATTATACGTTTAAAATTGCATTTTGTTCCATTTCTTACGACATCTTCATGAATATTCATAAACTCTTAAGAATTAACTAATCATCAAAGTGTATGGTTGATTTCCGTTCCGACTGGGCGCTTTGTTGCTGTCGCTTCGCTTTCGCACAGAGCAAAGCTTCCTGGGGGCGTCCGATGAGCCGCTTCACTCGCGCTGCTCGCTCCAGGGTCTCGGGCCAACACGAGGTTGGTCACGAAGGCGTTTATCACAGGATGTGATGGTTTTAGCCTTCGTTCCTCTATTCGCTGATCCCCAAGGAGTCGCCCAGTCTCCACTCCAATCAACTATATGCAGGGCTCATGTTTTAATAAATAGAGTCTTAACTTTTGTCTATAGACTAAAAATTGCTCATTAAGTGCAACTTTAATCAGTTGGAATCTTGATTGTCTTTCACCAATCAGGCTATTAAGGAGAGTTAAAAAAGGCAGTCTCAAATGAATCACTTGAGACTGCCTTGATATTATTTTTATTTCGTATAATCAAACAAGCATCGCGCATGGTCTTGCACTACCTCTACAAAAGCCTCTACTTGTCGTAACTCAAATGAAGATTCATAGCCAATTAACCAAGTATCACGCGTTATACCAAATTCTTTTTCATTATTCGTTAATGCTATTTTATTAATGCCATCATTGTCACTTAAAGTGATTGAAGGTAAAATAGCATAACCAATGCCGTTCAATGCCATTTGCTTACAAATTTCAATCTGATCAACTAAAATTTGCTTTCTTGGATTTGAAGCGAAATGCTGCTGCCACCATTGTTGAATTTCCTGATAGTAATTGGAATCACTTTTAAATTGAATAAAAGGTCGGTCTGTCGTCAGGACATCTTCTATAGTTTTTAGTTCTTTATCTACTAAATAAAGGGTGTCACGAAAAAGGTGAATTTTTTCCCCTTTCCAATCAACCTGCCCACGCACAATCCCTATATGAGCCTCACCCTCATAAAGCGCTTTTACAATTTCAGAGCTCCAGCCAGTCATAAGAGAGATTTTTGCCTCAGGATATTTCGATACAAAATCCTTTAATATTATCGGAAGCCAGTTTTGGCCGACAATCGATGCACAGGCGATTTTCAATGTCCCGTTTACTTTCGTCGTTAATGATTGGATTGTTTCAAAAATCTCTTCTTTTTTGCTGAGCATTTCAGTTGCATAGGCAATAATAAGCTCTCCAGCAGGTGTCGCCGTAAGTCCTTTTTGCGAACGAATAAATAACTGCGCACCCCAGTCCTTTTCAATAGTTTGCAGCCGTTGAGAAAGTGCTGGTTGAGATAAAAATAAACGCTCTGCTGCTTTACGCATATTACGTTCCTCTGCTAGTACTTTTAAAATTTCAGCCTCTGTTGCCATCAACCAGTAAACCTCCGATACAAGCAAAGAGGGCCTCATGATTTTCATCTGAGCTCCCTCTTAAACTACTACTCTTTTTGATAAATATATTTTTTCAATTGCTTTAATATAACACGTCTCGTTAAAATTCCCGCAAATGTTCCTTCTTCGTCCACAACACATAAAAAGGCGTGATTAATAACTAAGTCGAGAGCTCGCTGAAAAGTATCCGTCAACTTTAATACAGCAATATCTTTCTCCATTATTGTATCCACTTTAATATCAGGTAGCTTTTCATATTCAATATGTTCTAGTCCAAGAATGGATTCAGTAATCATTTTCATACTTAGTAAACCTTGAAGTCGATATTTCAAATCTAAAACAGGTATCGATGAATACCCTGTACGTGTAAGTACTAGGAGTGCATGTTCCGCACTATTGCCATTTTGTACATGCGCAACCTTTTCAGATGAAATAATAAAATCACTAATTGGCATTGCTAATAAATCTTTGCTGTTAGTTGAAATCATGAACTTCTTCTCCTTTTCTGTCCTCGCTTTGCAGAACAGGATGCTTCCCTTTTATCATATCATAACTATTCCTTTTATGACCACGACAAGGCCGAGAAGAGTTTTTTATAAGTAACGAATTATTTTAGCATTTTGAACAAAACTAAGTATCGAAAGTGCACTATACGAGGGTTTTATTTGAGGGCAATGGAGAAATATCTTCATTCAGCCATATTTATAAAATATGTACTGAATGAAGATATTATTTACTTAATATCCTGCCTTACTCCAGTAATAAAAAATCATTACCCCTAAAAAAAGTAAAAAAATGATATATACCCAAACAACTGGGTTGAGCATAGTCGCATACTCTTCAACGGTTTCTGAAATCGGCGTATCATTTTCCGATTTCCGTTGGGACGTCATTTTGGCAATTTTCAGCGTTGATACAAGCGAAATGACAGAAATAATCGTAATAGCAATAAGAGCCGGTATTAACCATATACCCACAGGCAAAACTCCTTTCTTTACCCTTAGTATGCGTCAACACGGCTCTCCATTATGCAAAGATTTTTGTTATCAATTATGCTTCGGCATAATTGTAGCTGCCGCTTCGCTTTCGCGCAGAGAACATTTGCCGCTGTCGCTTCAGAAAAAAATTGTAACTGTCGTTTCACTTACGTTACATAAAATCATTGTAGCTGACGCTTTGCTTTCGCTACAGAAAAAAAATGCTGAAAGAAGTTAGAATGGATACTGATTAAGCCATTGCCCGCCATCAAGTGTCACACATTCACCGTTCATATAACTCGCTTTATTAGACATTATAAATGTAGCTAAATCTGCAATTTCTTCAGGAGTACCTGTACGGCCTAACGGAACAGAGTCCAATGTACGGGCAGCTGCAGCCTCAGACTCCCAGAGCTTCCCTGCACCACCTGTACGCTCAATTGGACCAGGAGCAATCGCATTTACTCGAATGCCATATTGTTTTCCCCATTCAACAGCTAGCGTACGAGTCAATGACAATACACCTGCTTTAGCCGCTGCAGAATGAATAACACCTGCACCTGCATTCCATGCGTAAGTTGCAACCATATTAAGAATAGATCCCTTAATATTATTTTGAATCCAGTACTTACCGACTATCGAAGAACAAAAGAATGTCCCATTTAAAACAATATCAACAACAGCCTTCCAACCGTTTGGTGATAAATCCTCTGCACGCACAATAAAATTACCAGCCGCATTATTCACAAGCCCATCAACTTGTCCAAACTTTTCAACAGCAAATGCTAGCATTGCCTCTGCATGCTCTGGCACTCGAACATCCATTTGGAATGTTTCAATCGTTTTTCCAGCCTCTAAAATAAAGGCCTTCGCCTCCGCTAATCGTTCCTCGTTACGGCCTGTAATTACAACATTTGCCCCTTCCGCAACGAATTGCTTCGCCATATAAAGCCCCATTCCACTTGATCCACCAGTAATAATAATTGTTTTCCCCTGCAACATACGATTTCCCCCTTCGCAAAAATGAATGATGATTCATATAAAATATTACTATATTTTCTCGTATATGTCATATTAATTCTACAAAACGATAGGAAGTAGTCCTGCTAGTAGGGATTCTTACGTTGCAGGCGTATTTTACTGGGGCGCACGCGGGATTCGCTTCTCTTCCGCGGGTATTTCCATGGGGCGCGCAAGTATTCGCTTCTTTTCCGCGAGTATTTCCATGAGGTGCGCGAGTTTTCGCTTCTCTTCCGCGAGTATTTCCATGGTACGCGCGAGGATTCGCTTCTCTTCCGCGAGTATTTCCTTGGTACGCGCGAGTATTCGCTTCTCTTTCGCGGGTATTTCCATGACGCGCGCGAGTATTCGCTTCTCTTCCGCGAGTATTTCCATGGGGCGCGCGAGGATCTGCTTCTCTTCCGCGGGTATTTCCATGGCACGCGCGAGTATTCACTTCTCTTTCGCGAGTATTTCCATGCTGCGCGCGGATATCAGCTTCTCTCCCGCGGGTATTTCCCTGACGCGCGGGTGTTAAGAACTTGCTTCTTGATTACTTGCTCTAGTGGCTTCCTTTGTAATATTAACTTTCAAAAAAATTATGGTGGTGCTATCTCTGACGCCATTTTTTTTGATATTCTTTAACATTGCCCAAATGCTCTCTTGATCCTTAGAGTTAAGGAAGGAATTATAAATGTTTATTGGGTTAGAGTATGGTTCATGGGGACATTCTAGTAAGCCATCTGTGGTTAAAAAAAGGCGATTTTCTCCTTTTCTTAATTCTTTAATTCCAACACTGTAGCAAGGGACGTCCTGTTCAAAAGTATTGACTTGTCCTATCCATTCGTAAAATTGCCTTTGATTTAATTGAAATTGACCTAATGCTGCCAATTCTTGATGAAATAAAAAAAGGACACAGTCTCCAACTGAAAACCACCATATATATTTATCTTTTCTTAAGACAATTAAGCACGCAGTTTCTCCAGTAATATTCCTGCAAATAGACAAGAACTCTTCAGATTGAAATATCGTTAAAATCTTCTCTTCAAGCTTTTTAAAGGTTTGATGGTTTGTTGGTAATGATAATAAATGTTTAATTTCATCTTTATAATAAAAAAATTGCTCGATAATTATTTGAGCACTCTCAGATGTATTGTGGGCATCCAGTAATACGGAAAATTCCCAATCTTGCTTTTCATCGAGCCATACTAAACAACCATCTTCGTTTTTATATTGTCCTGCATTGGAGTTACCACCATATCGCCCAACAATAACATGGTTAATTTGATGAACATTTGGATGATCTATAAAGTTGTCTTGGCTACCTATCCAACTAAAATCTTCTATAGATTTACTCATCTGCATTTTTCTCCAGATAAGCCCTAATACGTGTACAAAGTTTAACAACTTCGCTATTGTCACCCATTGGGGCATCTTCCCAATCATACACATCATTTGGTCCCCAATACTGTTTAGGGGTATTAGGATATCGAGGAACTAAATGCATGTGCAAATGTGGCACTGAGTTTCCGGAAACTAATGCATAGATATGTTCTGCCTTTTCACACTCCATTATTGCCTTACTGACTCTAGCCATAATAACACCAAATACTTGTGCCTCTTCTAGAGTCATATCTCCGAGAGTAGGGACATGTCTTTTTAAATCTATCATTATATGACCTAAATAGTTGGGTGCTCCATTCCTGTCTATATGCCCAACATAAACATATTCGTCTTCATAAATCATGACCCCTGAAGTTTGAATGTTGCCTGTGTGTTTATTGCAAATAAAACATTCTTCCATTAACATCCACTCCTTTGTTTAAATTTTCAAAATTATAACACAACTATTAATGAATTAGAATATTTTCCCAAACTAATAAAAATAGAGATACAAATTACAATAATTTGTATCTCTATTTTTATTAGTTTCTTTTCGAATTCCTAAAACTCATAATGATAAGCAATTCTATAAAGCTCCATTAGCTCTTCCCGTGTTGGAACCTTAGGATTATTTCCAGGGCTACCGCTGGCAATTGCATCAGCTGCCATTTTTGGAATAGCTTCGTAAAAGGCTTGTTCATCAATTCCCGATACGAAAAACATATACATTTCTTAAAAAATGTAGACATCTCTACTGTGACACAACTTATATCTTCCGACTTTCGTATTTGTGTCTTCCTTATTCTCTGAGTCTGGTTTCACCGAAGCTACTGCCATTTAGTATGACTCTCCAAAGGCTTAAATTCCGCAGTATCGTTGCGTACACATCTAAGGCTTAGTGTCAGTTAAATTCCTTAGATCGGATAATTTGCTAAGTTAATGCTTGCGCTCACATCTCTATCCAACTTTAATCCACAAGAGCAGATACATAATCTGTCTT
Source organism: Lysinibacillus sp. 10T31 (assembly GCF_056394365.1). Lineage (NCBI taxonomy): Bacteria > Bacillati > Bacillota > Bacilli > Caryophanales > Bacillaceae > Lysinibacillus > Lysinibacillus sp. 10T31. The sequence goes on along the minus strand of NZ_JBFTHS010000032.1, from coordinate 8,050 downwards.
TCAGTTTCATATCGGATTTGATTTGTCCACAACAAGAACAAGTTTTGATGATTGAAACCATCTGTCGCATCAACAAATCCAATTCCATATTTTTGCATTTGCATTGAATTTGCCGTTTGAATTCATATAGCTTTTGCCCGGCTACCGCCTTCGCCAGATGTTTATTTTTCATCATACCTTTTACATGTAAATGTTCCATTACAATACGAGATGGCTTGGTTTTCACAATCTCATTAGAACATTGATGTAAATGATTTGTTCGGATGTCGTTAAGTCGCTTATATAAATTACGGATTTCAGTGTTTGGTTTTTGAGTAATATCTCGTACCACTTGAAGATACATGAATAGGCTTAAACTCGCCCTTTGTTTCCATTCTTCTTAGCGTTACAACTTTTACACCAACACGTTTAGCAAATTTCCCAATGGACATTAATTCCATGCGTACCACCTCTCTTTCACTATGATAAAATCACATTACCCTATTTAGAGAGGTTGTTAACATTTTTTATATTTGTATATATTTTTCTTGTTCACACGAAGGCGCAACCCTTCATGCAGTCTTTCCCTCACGAGTAGACCTCTTATGCTTTCACATAAGCGCAGACTATATCTTCATCTTATCTTCTAAATAAGAGCCACATTTTTCTTCCGCCATTCGCTTGCGGTTTTACTCTCCCTCAAGGAGATAGTCGTTGAACGTCTTCCTTGTCTCACTAGAGATTTAGGAGTTTCGCTGCTAAACATCCATTGCCAAAGCACTTAGCGCTACCGTTTTCCGTTGTCACGATGATCCTTTACGGACACTGAGTAATTTTTTTCAGCTTATGCCATCCTTGTTATTTTTTCTGCTTTCGCACCGTTACGTCTGCCGTTTCCAGCTCCGCGTTGGTCACAAGGCTTTAGGAGTTAAAAGCAATTAACGTGGAGTTCGCACCAATCGCTTGATACGAAGGGTATTCTGTTATAAATTTATGCTTCTATACAGGTTTGTATAGGTTTGTCTAAATTTGTTGTAACAGTTTAGTTACCCATTGTTTTAAATTCCCTATATCCATCTTCTTGCACATTTCTTTAATCGAAACAATAGCTAAATCAGCAAGCTCCTCTTGAGATAACAGCTCATTATCTTTATTGAAAAATTCACCTAAATCCGCCAACCGATCGACACAAGCATCCTTTGAAAATTCTAATACTGCTGGCAAAAGCATGGCATTTGAAATACCATGTGGCACATGGAATAACGCTCCAATTGGACGAGACATGCCATGTACTAAAGCGACAGAAGCATTTGAGAATGAAAGACCTGCTTGCATAGAACCTAGCGACATTGCTTCCCGAGCTTCAATATCATTACCTTGCTCATAAACTTTTAAAATATTATTAACGATTAACTCCATGGCTGATAGTGCAAGTACATTCGAGTAAGGATGTGCTAAACGAGATAAATAACTTTCGATGGCATGACTTAATGCATCGATACCCGTCGCCGCAGTGATGGAGGGCGGAGATGTAACCGTTAAAATCGGATCTACGATTGCTATGTTTGGCATAAATGCAGGTTGCTTAATCATCATTTTCACGTCATTTTTCGTATTCGTAATGACTGTTGCATCCGTTGCTTCTGAACCAGTCCCAGCTGTTGTCGGTATCGCAATATGTGGGATTGGTGTTTGCTCAGCTATTTTTGCCATTTTCATATAATCACCAATATAGCCACCATTCGTTGCAACTACTGCGATTGCTTTTCCTGTATCGATACAGCTCCCTCCACCGACGGAAATAATGATATCGCAGCCTTCAGATTGTAAAATATGAAGCCCCTCTGCTACATACGTATCTACTGGTTCCGTTGTTACGCCTAAATATGATACCGCTTCCAAACCACTAGCTCTTAATAAAGTACTACATTGATTAACAAAGCCTAAGCTATCCATTATCGGATCACTAATGATAAGAGCCTTAGTCCCCAATTTTTTTGCATATTCACCTACTTCTTGAAAAGAATCTTGTCCATAAACGATCGTTCCTGGCGAATGAACCGTATTGATTGTTTTAGTTTGAATCATATTTTCCCCTCCTAAGCTATTGTGCTGTATAGCCGCCATCCAAAAGAATTGCTTGACCTGTTAACCCCTTTGCCATATCACTAGCTAAATAAAGCGCAAGTCCTGTAATTTCTGATACATCTAGTAAGCGTTTTTGAGGAACGAGTGGATAAAGCACCTGCTCGAGCACTTCCTCTACTTGAATTCCCCTTGTCCTTGCCAAATCCGTAAACTGATTACGCACTAATTCTGTATCGACATACCCTGGACAAATCGCATTCACGGTTATCCCTTCAGTTGCAACCTCTAGTGCCGCCACTTTCGTTAAACCAACTAGCCCATGTTTGGCGGCATTGTAGCCAGCTTTACCTGCAAACCCAATAACGCCATTAATAGATGCCATATTAATAATGCGCCCAAACTTATTTTTCTTCATATGTGGTAAGACATATTTCATTGCTATAAAAGGTGCAACAAGCATCACTTTTTGCATGGATTCGAAGATTTCTGTCGCGAAATCCTCTATAAGAGAAACATGCTGAAACCCTGCGTTGTTAATTAAAATATCTATTGTCTTAAACTTTTTAATAGTAAAGTCAATCGCATCACATATTGCCTGTTCATTCGTAACATCACATGTGTATGCAGTTAATTGCGGATTTTGTTGAATTGCCTCCGCTAAAAGCTGTTCATTCATATCTGTTATAACGACATTCGCTCCCTGCTCAGCAAACGCTAGCGCCATGGATAACCCGATACCACGGGCTGCTCCTGTAATAAAAACTGTTTTTCCTTTCACGTCAAATCCCCCTACATTCCTAGTGAGAATAATATGATGGCAATTAATGTACCTATAATCGGTATAATGACGGTTAAAGCACCAAATGGCATATAAGCATCTTTATGCTTTTCATTGCATACCGAATTGATGGTTGTTACTACATAACCACCATGTGGCAATGAATCGAGAGAACCTGATGCAATAGCAATTGTACGGTGCAATGCCTCCGTATCAACTCCAATGTCAATATAGTGTGGAGCAAGTAAAGGCAGTGCAATTGTTTGACCACCCGAAGCCGAGCCTGTTAAACCTGCTATTACAGCGATGGCTAACGCACCGCCAATTAACGGACTTCCAGGAATATTAGTCATAACGTCAACAGTTGCCAAAAATGATGGTGTAGCTTTTACCACACCTCCGAAACCAACTACAGCTGCCGTATTTGCGATAGCTACAACGGCACCCATAGCACCAGCTGCTAGTGTCGCACCGACAGACTTTGAATATTTATAGCTCACTAGATAAGCCATAATACATCCGCTCGTTAATGCCACAATTAAGGCTGAAGTTCCTAGAGATTTGTGGAACATAAAGGAAATACCTAAAACTACTACTAGTGGTACAATACTTAAAATTGGACTTGGAAGCTTTCGAGATTCATCAACAACTGGATCAGTAGAGCGTTCAATAAATATCTCTCCGTTTTTTACTGCACGTTTGATCATCCAATTTAGCCACAGGGAGCCACAAATAGCCATAAAAATTGCAACAATTATACTCACTTCCCATCCGGCGTATGGCGTTGTACCAAGGTATGGAATAGGAATCCAGTTTTGAATTTCCGGTGAACCTGCTGAGGTCATCGTAAAGGTTACAGAACCTAAACCAAGTGCAGCAGGAATAAAGCGACGAGGAAAATTAGCTTGCTTGAATAAACTGATAGCCATTGGATATACAGAAAAGGCTACGATAAACACTGAGACACCACCATACGTTAGTACTGCTGCTGCAGCTACTACTGCATAGGCTGCATATTTCACTCCAATTTTTTCTACAATCCATTTAGAAACACTATCAGCAGCCCCAGTATCTTCCATCACCTTTCCGAAAATTGCTCCTGCCATGAACATTAAATACCATGAACCTACGAATCCAGTGAACCCATCCATATAACTTGTTAAGAAGTTAGCTTGATTCTCATCAGCTGTTTGTGGAAAAAATGCTAGACCATTCGTTACGGCCGCTATCAATGCAGTCAATGGTGCTGAAATCAGTAAATTTACGCCCTTCATTGTTAAATACACAAGTAAAGCTAGACTACCAAAAAGCCCAATGTATTCTAACATCTCCATCCTCCTCTTATTCTTTTAGAAAAAAAGAGCTGTAAGAGAATACAGCTCTTCTTTTTGAACTAGTCGTTATTGCTTGGGAATGCAAACGTAGATGCTGTGGATGCTTGACCTGTCATCCAACGCTCTGATATTGTTTTTGTTTTTGTGAAGAAGCGTGCTTGATCGGGACCAAACATGTGCCCTTCTCCAAAACGAGAACCTTTAAATCCAGCAAAGTTATGGTAGCCTACTGGGATTGGAATTGGGACATTTACACCAACCATACCAACATCGATTTCTGTAGTAAATTTACGAGCTGCTAAACCGTCATTCGTAAAGATTGTTACCCCATTTCCAAGCTCATGCTTATTAATAAGTTGGATGGCTTCGTCCAATGAATCCACACGTACAACATTTCGTGCTGGACCAAATACTTCTTGTTCATAAATTTCCATGCCCGGTTTTACGTTATCTAGCAATGTTGGACCTACAAAGAATCCTTTTGACTCTTTGACAATATCAAGTTCACGACCATCACAAACAACTGTTGCGCCTTCAGACTCTCCTCGACTGATCGCAGCAATAATCGCTTCCTTCGATTGCTGTGAAATGACAGGGCCAAAATCTGTCTCTGGATTCGTATATGAACCTACCTTCAAATTAGTGATTTTTTCCTTTAAGATTTCAAGAAGACGATCTGCTGTATCCTTCCCTACAGGCATAATAGTAGAAATAGCCATACAACGTTGAGAAGCTGCTCCATAAGCTGCGCCGATAAATGCATTTGCTACCTGATCAAGATCTGCATCAGGCATAACAACCATATTATTTTTTCCTCCACCAAGTGCTGTGACACGTTTACCGTATTTCGCGCCCGTTTCATAAATATATTTCGCAACTGGTGTCGATCCTACAAATGAAATTGCTTGCACACTCGGGTTCTCTAATAGTTCATTAACTGCATCTTTATCTCCATTTACTACCGTCCAAATGCCATCTGGTAACCCAGCCTTTTTCCAAAGCTCACTAACATATAAGGCAGTCATTGGAACACGTTCGGAAGCTTTTAAAATAACAGCATTACCTACAGCAACTGCCATACTTGTTTGCGCTAAAGGCACCATGATTGGGAAGTTAAATGGTGATATAGCCGCTACAACACCTAATGGATATTTTGCAGAGTAGGCGTTAATTTGACCGCCCACATTGACTGAATACTCCCCCTTCATTAAATGAGGTGCACCGATAGCTAAGTCAACAGACTCCAAACCACGTGTAATTTCACCTTTCGCATCCTCAATTGTTTTACCACTTTCTGTACAAATAATTTGTAAAAGCTCCTCCATATTTTCAGTAATAAGATTACGGAACTTTAAGACAATCTCAGCACGTTTAGCTACTGATGTATCTCTCCATTGTGGAAAAGCTGCCTGTGCCTTATCGATTGCCCCTCGAGTTTCTTCTGCAGTTGCAAGTGGAACCTTGGCAATAACCTCACCAGTCGTTGGGTTAAATACCGAACCGAAACGTCCGCTTTTTCCTTCTATTAGTTCCCCACCAATAAAGTGCGTTAAAGTTTTAATCTCTTGTGCTGTTGTCATATTTCTAGTCCTCCTTTAAAATTGTTCAATTTTACATGTTTCTTTTAAACTTAAATAAGCAGCAGACATATCATTTTCTCCATAGCCTTGCTGAGAAATATCACTATAAAGATCCACTAATTTATTCCCGATTCGAAGTGGTACCCCTGCTTCTTCTGCCATATTTTTCGCTAGCTGCAAATCTTTTAATAATAGATTTGTAGAAAAACCTGGCTGATAGTTGTCGTTTTTCATGTATTCTAAAAAATTACGTTCATAAATACGGCTTTGACCGTAACTATTACTTAACACTTCAAACAATGTATCTGCATGGATACCCATCTTTTCACCAAGCACGATTGTTTCAGCGACTGCCTCTGTATAAAATCCAATCATTAAATTATTGAGTAATTTTATACGTGTACCTACACTTGAAGACGTACCAAGATGATAAATATTTTTTCCTACTATTCGGAATATTCCGGAACCACTTTGATAATCATCCTCTTCACCACCAACCATTATCGTAAGTGTTGCATTAATAGCACCTACAACACCTCCACTAACAGGTGCCCCAAGATATCGTAATCCCAATGATTGTGCTTCCTTATGTAAGGAATCATTCAATTCGGGATTTACTGTACTAAAGTCTATTAATAAACTTCCTTTCTTAGCATGATGCATTATACCCTGTTCAGATCTATATACTTGTTCCACTACTTGTGGTGTCGGCAAGCTCGTCATAATAATATCGCTTTGCTCAGCAACTTCCTTTGCTGTTGCAAGCCCAACTCCACCTTCTTTTTTAAATTGCTCCATTGCTTGTGAATTTGTATCAAAGCCATATACCTTATAGCCAGCCTTTAATAAATTTACTGACATCGGTAACCCCATATTGCCTAAGCCGATAAAACCTAATTTCTCCGTCATTATTGACCTCCCCCGTTCCTTGAAAATCCAATGAACACTAGCCAAACCCTACTCATTTATCGTAACATTAATAACGTGATTTATTAATTGACCAAAGTCATTGACTACGGTCAATTAAATGATAATCAAATCAAATCCATTACGTCAATCAAAACATTTTATATTTTCAGAATATTTTCCGTAAAAAATATGTTAAAATACTTTAACTTGAAGGGATTGTCCAATATGAATTCATTGACTAGCCGTCAAAAAAAGGCATTAGAAACACGAGAAAAATTACTCAAAACATCATTAGATTTATTTAATAAACATGGATTCGAGCATGTATCTGTTGAGCAAATTACTAAAGCCTGTAATGTATCAAAAGGAACATTTTACACACATTTCCCATCCAAGTACGATGTTATTTTAGAAAAATTTAAAGAGCTAGATAGTTTTTATGGCTCTGTGGAAAAAAATATTGATCGTACATTGCCTGCAAGTGAAAAAATTTTATTGCTGTATCAAGAACAAATGAAGTATTTAACAAATGTTGTTGGAAAAGATTTGTTACGAACTGTGTATACTGCTGCGATGACAAATCAAGTGGAACAAGATCATTATTTAATAAATCCACAAAGAATGATTTTCCAAATTATGAACAGTTATATCGAAGAAGGTATTCAACTTGGGGAGTTTCGTCACGATATAGAGGTTAATCAAATTCAAGCAGTTATTCAACGTTGTATGCGTGCAAATGTCTATGATTGGTTAATCCACAATGAAGATTTCAATTTAGCTGCAGAAATGGCGCAATTTACAGCTATTGTGTTAGATGGATTGAAAGTAGAAAATAAATAGCTCATTTTAGATGGATTTGCTCAGGTGGAAACAGCATGTGATCAGTTGTTGTCCTTTTCCGATCCGGTTGTATCTCCGTTCGTTCGGGTTGACGGGAGAACCGCTCGGGTAAAGCCACTATTTGATCGGGTTGACCAGAGATGTGATCAGGTGAAGTCCTTTTTTGATCGGCTTGCCCGGAGAAGTGATCAGGTATATTCCTTTTTTGATCGGCTTGCCCGGAGATGTGATCAGGTAAAGCCCTTTTTTGATCGGCTTGCCCAGAGAAGTGATCGGTTATGCCTTTTTTTGATCGGTTGTACCTGCATTTCGCTTAGATACCCCCCTTCCCCAAACTCTAAAAAAAGTAGCACTTCATCCATTTCATGATGAAGTGCTACTTGATTGTTTTTATGGTTCTAAGTCAAATGTTGGGGTGATGTGATCTTTTAGCACGTTAACCCAGATGAACCCCGATATCTTTATACTTTAAATTTAATAAGATTTTTGCTCGAAAGTGATCGAAGCGTCGAAAGCCATATGCATTCCGTTTCATCACTTTT
>NZ_JBFTHS010000031.1:0-60812 GCF_056394365.1 Lysinibacillus sp. 10T31 | reverse complement strand
AGAAATACGATGTATATTGAAAGCCGACAATAGTCTAGTGATGATGGCAAAGAGGTCACACCCGTTCCCATACCGAACACGGAAGTTAAGCTCTTTAGCGCCGATGGTAGTTGGGGGCTTCCCCCTGTGAGAGTAGGACGTCGCTAGGCGCAAAAAGTCGCTGCTGATAAACTCAGTAGTGGCTTTTTTTATATCCAAAAAATATTAAATACTAGCAATATATAAAGGAGACATTTCGACCAAGTGAATGGTGAAATGTCTCTTTACTATATTTTATACAGTTGCTGCTCTTAGCTCTATACGACGAATCTTACCAGAAGTTGTTTTTGGTAGCTCATCGATAAAGACAATACTACGAGGATATTTATAAGGCGCTGTTAATGCTTTAACGTGCTCCTGTAGTTCTTTTGTTAACTCGTCCTCATCACGATCTTTGAAACCGTCTCGTAAGATGACGAAGGCTTTAACAATATGTCCTCTAATTTCATCTGGTGCTGCGACTACAGCACATTCTTGTACAGCTTCATGCTTATTTAAAGCATCCTCTACTTCAAATGGTCCAATTGTATAGCCAGATGAAATAATGATGTCATCTCCTCGGCCTTCAAACCAGAAATAGCCATCTTCATCGCATTTAGCTTGGTCACCAGTAATATACCAATCTCCACGGAAGGCAGCTTGTGTTCGTTCAGGCTCACGATAGTACTCTTTAAATAGAGCAGGAGATGATTTGTGTATTGCAATATCTCCAACTTCTCCAATCGGTGCCTCGTTGCCTTCATGATCTATAATACGAACAATGTTGCCTGGGGTAGGAACACCCATTGAACCCGGACGTAACTCAGTATTTTCAAGTGTGCCGATTAATAAAGTATTTTCCGTTTGGCCATAGCCATCGCGCACTTTAAGACCGAAGTTATTCATAAATGTTTCGATGACTGGTCGATTTAATGGTTCACCAGCTGAAACAGCACTACGTAGAGAAGATAGATTATAGTCTTTTAAATTATCAATCTTCGCCATAATTCGATATTCCGTTGGAGTACAGCACAATACATTGACCTTTTCTTCTTGAAGCAGTTTAAGGTATGTTTTTGCCTCAAATCCTCCATGGTATACAAATGCAGTTGCGCCCAGCATAATAGTCGATAAAAATGGGCTCCAAATCCACTTTTGCCACCCCGGAGCTGCTGTAGCCCAAACTAAGTCACCTTCACGTACACACAGCCATTGCGAAGCGGCTGTTCTAATATGTGCATATCCCCATCCGTGTGAATGGACAACTCCTTTTGGTTTGCCAGTGGTGCCAGATGTATAAGAAAGAAATGCCATATCATCTCTTTTAGTAGCTGCAGCCGTAAATGTATCTGGCTGGGCACTTGCTAATTCATCTAAAGAGGTCCAATTACCTGTAGCAGTACCTATAACTAATTTATTATTTAAAGCATCTACTGAAGAAGTAATTCGATCTACCTCACTAGTGAACGCTTCAAAGGCAATTACTGCTCTTGCAGAAGAGTGCTCCATACGATATTCTAAATCACTTGCTCGTAACATTTCTGAACATGAAATAGGAACAATTCCAGCCTTTAGACAGCCAAGAAAGACAAAATAAGCCTCAGGAAGACGTGGAATAATAACTAGTACGCGATCTCCTTTTTGAAGCCCCTTCTTCGTAAAGGCATGCGCGTATTGATTCATTTTTTGAACAAGCTCAACATAGGAAATTGTTCGGCGTTCCAGCTGAGTATTTAGCCATCGTATTGCTTGGCGATCACTATCTTGAGAAAATTTCTCCAATTCCTCTGTAATATTATAGAATTCTGGTGCAATTAAATCGTTTGTTACCATGTGAACATTCCTCCCCCAAACAAATTTAATAGAAAATTCATAAAACTATTCTCATTTTAACAATTACAATAATATACAGCAAGAATATTCTGTACATAAAATAGAAATATTGGATTTAATAGAGCACTATTAGGTTTATTCTTAATGAACAGGAAGACTTCGACAAAAAAATTAAAATTTTCACCAAAAGTATTGCATAATTTATAATGCTTGCTATAATAATAAATGTACTTAAGAGGTTTTAAAAACCGAATTGAATAGTATTGTTCCGAAGTAGCTCAGTTGGTAGTAGCACCTGACTGTTAATCAGGTTGTCGCAGGTTCGAGTCCTGCCTTCGGAGCCATTTTTTTGCCCATTTTTAAAGTTGATGTATACATAAAAAAATATTTAAAAAAGTATTGCATCGTACGATGAAAAATGTTATCATAATACTTGTCTTGTTTGAGACATTTTTAAAAATGGCCCCTTGGTCAAGTGGTTAAGACACCGCCCTTTCACGGCGGTAACACGGGTTCGAATCCCGTAGGGGTCACCATTATTAAAGCGTTGTAGTAATGCAAAGGCTTAAAAACAAAAAACTGTGAAGAAATAAACACCTGTTTTTATGGAGGATTAGCTCAGCTGGGAGAGCATCTGCCTTACAAGCAGAGGGTCGGCGGTTCGAGCCCGTCATCCTCCACCATAATTTGTTTTTTCGGAGGGGTAGCGAAGTGGCTAAACGCGGCGGACTGTAAATCCGCTCCTTAGGGTTCGGCGGTTCGAATCCGTCCCCCTCCACCAGTTTTTTATAAATGATTGGGGTATAGCCAAGCGGTAAGGCAACGGATTTTGATTCCGTCATGCCTAGGTTCGAATCCTAGTACCCCAGCCATTTTTATTTTGAGCCATTAGCTCAGTTGGTAGAGCATCTGACTTTTAATCAGAGGGTCGAAGGTTCGAGTCCTTCATGGCTCACTTTTATAGAATAAAAAGTGTAACATTAACTACAGATACTAATCTCTTGCTGAAAACAGCAGGAGATTTTTTTATGCTCGTCTTAGTTGTATAAATATTCATAAAATTGTGAGGTTGAGCCAAGCAGGATGTAGGCTTTACAATAGTCTTACAACTTAAAGGGGGTATGAAAAAATGAATAAATTAAATATTTCTATTATTGGGGTACCAACTGATTATGGGCAAACTCGCAGAGGGGTAGATATGGGGCCAAGTGCTATCCGTTACGCGGGTGTTGTAGAACGCTTAGAAGCAATTGGGCATGTAGTGCATGATCAAGGAGATATACGTGTTAGTCAAAAGCAAGAAGGTACTATTGTTGATAAACAGCTACTTAATTTAGAGGAAGTTATCGATGTAAGTACGTCCTTAGCAAACAGTGTAAATGAAGCAATTGAACAAAAGGAGTTTCCACTTGTATTTGGTGGCGACCATAGCATTGCTATTGGCACTCTTGCGGGACTTGGTGAGCATTACAAAAATTTAGGTGTTATTTGGTTTGATGCGCATGCTGACTTAAATACACCTGAAACGACACCATCTGGTAATATACATGGTATGCCTTTAGCTGTAAGCATTGGACTTGGTCATGAACGGTTAGTGAAAATTCGTAATAATGTACCGAAAATTAAACCTGAAAACGTCATTATTATTGGAGCGCGTTCTGTAGATCCAGGTGAACGTGAATTAATTAGTCAACAAGGAATCAAAGTGTATACGATGCACGAGGTAGATCGTCTTGGAATGACGCGTGTAATGGAAGAAGCTCTAGCCTATTTAAAAGAGCGCAATGTAGATGGTTTGCATTTATCACTTGATTTAGATGGGTTAGACCCACTTTATACTCCAGGAGTTGGGACACCTGTACCTGGTGGTATTACGTATCGAGAAAGCCATTTGGCGATGGAAATGCTTCAGGAATCAGGTATGCTAACATCTGCTGAATTCGTTGAGGTTAATCCAATTCTAGATGAAAAGAATAGAACAGCAGATGTTGCAGTAGCATTAATGGGTTCCTTATTTGGTGAAACCCTAGTTTAAAGAAATTTGACAAAAGATTTCCTATTGCCACAATGTATAAAAATCTTTTGCTATAATGAATAACAAAATGAAACTTTTCTTATCGAAGGCCCGTATAGTATAAGACAGTTGTAAAGGTGGAGAAATAAACACAATGGATGCGTTAGTAAACAAGAAAATAAAACAAGTGCTTAAAGGCGATCAAAACGCATTTGCAGATATTGTGAGTCTCTATCAGCACAAACTGTACCAAGTATGCTATAGGATGTTAGGGAACAAGCAAGAGTCTGAGGACATTGCACAAGAAGCTTTTGTTCGTGCCTATATGAACTTGCATACTTTTGATCAGAAAAGAAAATTTGCGACGTGGCTTTATCGCATAGCGACAAACCTTTGTATAGACCGTATCCGGAAGAAAAAACCGGATTATTATTTAGATGCAGAAGTAGCTGGTACAGAAGGGCTTGATATGTATTCGCAGATCGCAGCAGATGACCAGCTACCAGAGGAACAGATAGAGCAAATGGAACTGCAAGATCGTATTCAATATGAAATCGGGCGTTTGCCTGATAAATACCGTTCAGTTATAGTATTGAAATATATTGAAGAATTATCATTACAGGAAATTAGCGAGATTTTAGATATGCCTCTTGGAACGGTGAAAACGAGGATTCACCGCGGACGTGAAGCATTACGTAAGCAATTGAACAATCTGTAGGAGGGGGAGCGTCATGAATACTTGTCCAGAGCATATAATAGACTATATCCATGATTATTTAGATGGTGACATTAGTCGTGAGCATGAGCAAGAGTTAAAACGACATTTGCATACATGTAGTGATTGTAAACAGATGATGCAGGAATTAAGTGAAACAATCGCCTTTGTGAAGAGTGCTTCCCACATTACATCACCTCCGCGTTTTGAAGAAGCCGTGATGGCTCGTTTACCGAAACCCAAAAGTCGTGTAGGTATGCAAAAGTGGATTCGCCGACATCCACTACTTGTGGCTGCAGCAGTTTTTTGTTTATTCATGAGTGCAACTTTACTAGGTAATTTCATGGATGACCAACAGTTCTCCGTGACTAAACAGCCAAACCTAGTTGTTGAAGGTCAAACGGTTATTGTGCCAAAAGGAGAAGTTGTAAAAGGCGACATTGTTGTTAAAAATGGTGATTTAATTGTTGAGGGTGAAGTGGATGGCGATGTTACCGTTATTAACGGACAGTATATGGCATCTTCGGCAGTTGTTTCTGGAAAAATAGAAGAAATTGACGAAGTATTCGAATGGCTTTGGTATACAATTAAAAATTCAGTAAAGTCTGCTGTAACGTTCGAGGAGAAACAAGCAACTAAATAACACTCTATACGTCCTAATAGATAGTGCACGTGAGAGGCTGAAAGGTCTACTCTTTTGAGTAGACTTTTTATTTGAAAAAAGTTACATTTGATAAGAATGTGCTATACTTAAATGTGTATGGATTCGCAATGAAAAGTGGGGGATGCCACGTGCAAATTATCGAACATTTCACTAATTTAACACCTGTGAATATTGTTATTAACTTATTAGATGTACTGCTCGTATGGTACGTTGTTTATAAAATTTTAACCCTCATTAAAGGTACGAAGGCTGTCCAATTATTAAAAGGAATTTTCGTAATTATTATTGCGCGCCTTGCTACAGAATTTTTAGGGTTAGAAACGTTAGGTTGGTTGTTACAACAAGTCATCGATTTCGGTTTCTTGGCGATTATTATCATTTTCCAACCTGAAATAAGACGCGGGCTTGAACAAATTGGTAGAGGGAAGTTATTCCAACGTTCAATAAGTCAAGTTGAAGAAGAACAAACAAGGCTTATTGAGGCAATGAAGAAATCTGTTAGTTATATGGCCAAACGTCGTATAGGGGCGTTAATTTCTATTGAAAAAGAAACTGGTCTAAATGAATATATTGAAACTGGCATAGGTCTAAATGCTGAGATTTCATCTGAATTACTGATCAACATTTTTATACCTAATACACCTCTTCATGATGGGGCAGTTATTATGCAGAAAGATAAAATATCGGCAGCTGCTTGTTATTTACCGCTTTCTGAGAGCCCGTTTATCTCAAAAGAGCTTGGGACACGTCACCGTGCTGCACTTGGCTTAAGTGAAGTGACAGATGCCATTACTATTGTCGTATCAGAGGAAACCGGCGCCATTAGCCTTACACTAAATGGTAATCTGCATCGGAATCTTTCTTTAGAAGAATTCGAAGGACTGTTACGTAAAATGTGGTTCGGATCAACACAGGAATCAAATGCAGCCTCTAAGTTAACTTGGAGGGGGAAAAAGAATGGATAAAATGATGGATAGCCCTTGGGTATTACGAATCATCGCGCTATTTTTAGCCTTGTTGCTATTTTTCTCCGTTCGTACCGAATTATCTCCTACAAATAAAACAATAACGAGTGAGCAAACAGAGGTAATTCGCGATGTACCGGTAGATGTTTTTTATGACGATAAGAATCTCATTGTAACAGGGATACCAAAGACAGTAGATGTTACAATAAAAGGTCCAATGCCACTTGTTATACAAACAAAGGCAACGAAAGATTTTTCTGTATTTGTGGATTTGAGTAAATTACTTATTGGTGAACATAATGTTAAACTTCAATACGAAAATATTTCGGATAAGTTGCAAGTATCATTTGACCCTGCGACTGTAAATGTAAACATAGAGGAAAAGGTCACAAAAGAGTTTCGTGTTGACCCTGAGCTAAATACTCGTTTAATTGAAGAAGGATATATTTTAAATGGCATGACTGCTAATCCAGCTACAGTGTATGTTACGGGTGCCAAAAGTGCTATTGAAAATATTAGCTATGTAAAAGCAACTGTAACGGGTGAACAAGGCTTGAGAGAACCGTACTCACAAGTAGCGGCGGTTAAAGTATTAGATCGTGATCTAAATAAGTTAGACGTGACGATTGAACCGGAAACTGTGAAGGTTCAAGTAGATATTGGAGCCTATAGCAGAGAGGTGCCTGTTGTGCTTAAGGAAATAGGGAAAGCGGAGAATGGTATTACCGTCAACCAATTAACAATAAGTCCTACAAAGGTGAGAGTATACGGTAGAAAATCTATCATAGATGCTTTAACTGCAATACCAGTAGAGGTTGACTTATCAAAAATTACAGAATCAAAAACTTATGAATTTGATGTAAAATTGCCAGAAGGTGTGACAAAAATATCTGATTCAAAAATTAAAGTGAAAGCAGATATTACGAAGGTAGAGCAGGAAAAAACAACAACGACAACAACGGCACCAACTACTACAACTCCTGATCCTACACCGCCACCTTCGCCACCTTCAGAGGAGACTAGCACTCCTTCTGAGAACATCACGCCGCCTGCTGATAATACAGAAGATATTGATTCTTAAACAATAACTGACTATAATTTTATTTTGATTCAGTAGAGATTTCGTTCTCTATCGGTAAGGGTACTCATTTTCTAATCGGCGGATGTCACGGAAATCGGAAAGGAATTAATAAACGATGTTAGCCTAAAATCATCGCAGCCATGTGATAACGGCTAACTGACCTGCATCGGTAAAAACGCCACGTCCTGTGGCATTACCGAAATGACCGACATCGTGTCGGCCCTCGTGCAGGCCCAAGCACAAAGCCGATTCCGGACACAATTATGCCGAGGTATAAATAACATTAACGAGAAAATGTTGCTCAGGCTAAAATCAAAATACCTATGCTAAGTTTATCTGTGCTGATTTACAAAGCTAGATAAATTTACTTAGGGGATAATTAATAGTTACCAGCGAATGAACGAAAATAGACTTTTCCAAAAGTAAGCAGATGAGTGGTCTAGTTGTCAGTATAGACAAGCGTGATCACCGTCTTGCATTGAAGGAGAGAATAATCAAAATGGGTAAATATTTTGGAACAGATGGCGTCCGTGGCGTCGCGAATAGTGAATTAACACCGGAGCTTGCATTTAAACTTGGCCGCATAGGTGGCTACGTTTTAACGAAGGATGCAACTGACCGTCCAAAGGTTTTAATCGGTCGTGACACACGTATTTCAGGTGAAATGCTTGAAGGTGCACTTGTAGCTGGTCTTTTATCAATCGGCGTAGAGGTAATGCGTCTTGGTGTTATTTCGACACCAGGTGTTGCTTATCTTACTCGAATGATGAGCGCAAATGCAGGCGTTATGATTTCAGCTTCACATAACCCAGTAGCTGACAATGGTATTAAATTTTTCGGTCCTGATGGCTTTAAGCTAACAGATGCGCAAGAAGCTGAAATCGAAGCTATATTAGATGCTCAAGAAGATACTTTGCCACGTCCAATCGGGGCAGATTTAGGTTCTGTAAGCGACTACTTCGAGGGTGGACAAAAATATATTCAATACTTAAAACAAACAGTGACTGAAGAATTTGATGGCATTCATGTTGCATTAGATTGTGCGCATGGAGCAACTTCTTCACTCGCGACACACCTATTTGCAGATTTAGAAGCAGATATCTCAACGATGGGTGCCTCACCAACTGGCTTAAATATTAATGACGGTGTCGGTTCAACACATCCAGAAGGATTAGCTAAATTTATCACAGAAAAGGGTGCTGATGTTGGTTTAGCATTCGATGGCGATGGTGACCGATTAATCGCAGTAGATGAAAACGGTAAAATTGTTGATGGTGATCAAATTATGTTCATCATCGGTAAGCATTTAAATGCAGTTGGTCGCTTGAAAAAGCAAACGATCGTTTCGACGGTTATGAGTAACATGGGCTTCTACAAAGCTGTTGAAGATAACGATATGCATAGTGTACAAACAGCTGTAGGTGATCGTTA
The DNA here is from genome assembly GCF_056394365.1 of Lysinibacillus sp. 10T31. Lineage (NCBI taxonomy): Bacteria > Bacillati > Bacillota > Bacilli > Caryophanales > Bacillaceae > Lysinibacillus > Lysinibacillus sp. 10T31. Next base: position 52,091 of record NZ_JBFTHS010000031.1, on the reverse strand, counting down.
TGTCGTGGAAGAAATGCGTGCTAATGATTATAATCTAGGTGGAGAGCAGTCTGGTCATATTGTTTTCCTAGACTTTAACACAACTGGTGATGGCTTATTAACAGGTATTCAGCTTGTCAATATTATGAAAGCTACAGGTAAAAAATTATCAGAGCTTGCTTCTGAAATGAAGATTTTCCCGCAGCGTTTAGTCAATGTTCGTGTAACAGACAAGCATGCTGTGACGGAAAATGCAAAGGTTGCTGCAGTGATTGCTGAGGTAGAAGCAGATATGGCTGGTAACGGTCGTGTGTTAGTGCGTCCTTCTGGTACTGAGCCACTTGTACGAGTAATGGTGGAAGCGGCTACAGAAGAAGACTGCGAGCGTTACGTAGAGCGTATAGCAGATGTTGTCCGAGCTGAAATGGGCTTAACTGAATAATTAAATAGTATATTAACTCGATTTCCTTTGATAGGAGGTCGAGTTTTTTATTTTTTTGGTTCCGTATAAATGAAAGTGACGGATAGAAAACATAACCTTAATTATTGAAAGCTCTACCCAACGAAAAAATGAATGCTTTCGAAGAGAATGGGAACAGTAGTACAGAGTCACAATGATAAGGAGTGTTGTATTGCAATGGCTAAAATTGCTACAGTGATTACCAATATGTTTGAGGACGCTGAATATACGAGTCCTAAAGGAGCATTAGAAGCGGCAGGTCATGAACTAATAACGATTGATACGACAGCAGGCATAGAGGTAGAAGGTAAGCATGGAGAGAAAGTAAAAATTGATAAAGATATTGATGAGGTAAATTCTTCTGAATTCGATGCATTGTTCATCCCAGGCGGTTTTTCTCCTGATATATTACGTGTAGATGATCGTGTTGTGGCATTTGTAAAGGAGTTTATGGACGAGATGAAACCAACCTTTGCTATTTGTCATGGACCTCAATTACTCATTACGGCCAAAACATTAAATGGTCGTGACGCTACTGGCTACAAATCAATTCGAGTAGATTTAGAAAATGCAGGTGCGATATTCCATGACGAGGAAGTGTTTGTTTGTCAAAAACAATTAGTAACAAGTCGTACACCGGAGGATCTACCAGCATTTAATCGAGAAATTGTAAAATTATTGGAGAGCAAAGAAGGCTAAGTTTAAAAGGCACAAGTGAGTTTGCCTGTGCCTTTTATCTATAAATTCAATTACAACAGTCCTATTTCTTTTTCAACGCTATAATAGCATTGGTAATTTGCCCAAGTCCGATACCAATGATAATGCCAACACCGGCACCGATTGCAGTGTCGATCCAGCCTCTATCAAAAAAAGCTTCATATCCACCGCCAGTTAGAAAACCTGTTAACCCGCCGATACCTAATCCTAAAAACAGGAAGCCACCATAAAACAACCCAATTGCCTCATAATCTGCAGGATCACGATTTTCGTAATATTGCTGGAAGCGTTCATTTAAATCCTCAGATTGCTCAGAGTTACTGGCGAATTGCAATTCCTCGCTAGCCTTATTAAAAGCTTCCTGCTCCGTTAACCCTTGTGACATTAAATCATTCATATAATCGCTCATATAGAGTATCATATCGTCTTGCGCTTCTCGCCCCTGATCGGAACGCCCTTTAAATTTGGACAATTGCTTGTCGATCTTACGTTTAGTTTGCCCACTTTTTTTGCGTAGCTGTTCCATATAAGTCATTTCAGCGTCCTGCAAATAATTCTGGGATTGTTCTTTCGCGAAACGATTAATTCTCTCCTGAATTTCACGACTAAAGCTCATGTTTGTTCCCTCCATTATTTCTTAAAATTTCAATTCGACTACTTAAAAAATCCCATTTAGCCCAAAAGGACATCAATTTTTCTCGTCCTTGTTCATTAAGCGTATAAAATTTCCTTGGTGGACCCATTTCAGATGGCTTTTTGACAATATTGACAAGACGATTTTTTTCCAATCGCATAAGTAACGCATACACAGTTCCTTCAGCTATGCCCTCAAACCCCATCTGCGTGAGATATTTGACAATCTCATAACCATATATTTCACCACGGCTGATGATTTCTAATACAATACCTTCTAAAACTCCTTTGAGCATTTCACTCAGATTATCCACGACCTCACCCCCAGGCTTAGCTTTACCTGTACTAAGTGTTGCTAAGTACTGTATATAGTATTGCTAAGTAGTGGCTTTGTCAAGCGGTTAATAAATGGTTTTTAATCTCCGGCTCTGTTCAAAAACAAATCCATAACAGAAAATATTAGTTGCTGACCTAAGGAAAAATGCATCATATTTTTAATAACAATCTTAAGATAATGTTATATAGCAGATTGTTTGTCTACTTTTTGTCACTAAAAAGTAGGATAAATAGGTGTTTTTTATAACGAAAATTTGACGTACAGCATATGATTGAGTATGATGGAGAAGTTGAATGTGAGGTCCGACCTTATCATTTAACGAGAGCGCATAAGGAGGGAAGAAAGCGCAAAATCGGAAAACAATTATAGCGCCTGAGCTGAAGAAATTGGACGAAGCTATCTTCAGCAGACGAGGTGGAGGTTTATCGAAAATTCGGCGGATGCCTCCCGATCGACATACCCGATTGTCACTTTTCATTTTGAAAGCATTTAAGTGATTGAATGGACAGAAAATGAAAAAGGTATAGTTAAAGCAATAGATAAATAGAGAAACCTCATGTATCGAATGGTTACTATTCAGATGGCTGAATGAGTGTTAACAATGTGCATGTATAAGTTTGTTATTTTCCTTTAAAATAAGCTTAGCTTTTACATTCATAAAAAAAATTCGATAGGTTGAGGTCTAGTTTGTCATTGCGTCAAATTGACGATATCGGAGGACAAGAAATTTATGTGTGGAATTGTAGGATATATTGGTGAATCAGATGCAAAGGAAATCTTATTAAAAGGTTTAGAGAAACTAGAGTACCGTGGCTATGACTCAGCGGGTATTGCAGTACGTAACGAAGATGGTGTAACAGTCTTCAAAGAAAAGGGACGTATTGCAGATTTACGTGACGCAGTGGATGAGGACGTTGCTGCAAAAGTTGGTATTGGTCATACACGTTGGGCAACTCATGGAGTGCCAAACCGTTTGAATGCACACCCTCATCAAAGTGCATCAGGACGCTTTACGCTAGTACACAACGGTGTTATTGAAAACTATCATTTATTACAAAAAACATATTTAAAAGGCATTCCGATGAAATCTGATACAGACACAGAGGTCATCGTGCAATTAGTAGAGCTATTTGTGAAAGAAGGTTTAAGCACGGCTGAGGCGTTCCGTAAAACTTTATCTTTATTACACGGTTCTTACGCATTAGCTCTTTTAGATGCAGAAGCGGCAGATACAATTTTCGTTGCGAAAAACAAATCTCCACTTTTAGTAGGTGTTGGTGAAGGCTTTAATGTTGTAGCTTCAGATGCGATGGCAATGCTACAGGTAACAGACCAATATGTGGAGTTACATGATAAAGAGGTCGTAATCGTACACAAAGCTAGCGTAGAAATTACAAAGTTAGACGGTACAATAGTAGAGCGTGCACCATATACAGCAGAGCTTGATATGAGCGATATTGAAAAAGGTACGTACCCTCACTATATGCTAAAAGAAATGGATGAGCAGCCAACAGTTATTCGTAAAATCATTCAAGCGTACGAAGGTGAGAATGGCGAATTAACAATTGACGCTAATATTTTAGAAGCTTTACGAGCAGCAGACCGTCTATATATTATTGCAGCCGGCACAAGCTATCATGCAGGTCTAATCGGTAAGCAATATTTCGAAAAAATGGCCGGTATCCCAGTAGAAGTTCATATTTCAAGTGAATTCGGCTACAATATGCCATTACTTTCAGAAAAACCATTGTTTATCTTTATTACACAATCAGGCGAAACAGCAGATAGCCGTCAAGTACTTGTAAAAATTAAAGAGCTTGGTTATCCAACATTAACTATTACAAACGTACCTGGTTCTACCCTATCACGTGAGGCAGACCATACACTTTTATTACATGCAGGCCCAGAAATCGCAGTAGCTTCTACAAAAGCGTATGTAGCGCAAGTAGCTGTACTTGCTTTAACAGCATATGTAACAGCGAAAGCTAATGGCAAGGGATTAGAATACGATTTAAAACAAGAACTTGCGATTGCAGCAAACGGTATCCAAACAATTATCGATTCAAAAGATGTTTTAGAGGATATCGCTGAGGACTACTTAAAAATCGCACGCAACGCATTCTTCATCGGCCGTAACATAGACTTCTATGTAAGCCTTGAGGGTGCCTTGAAGCTAAAAGAAATCTCTTATATCCAAGCAGAAGGCTTTGCAGGTGGCGAGCTAAAACACGGAACAATTGCCTTAATCGAAGAAGGTACACCAGTATTTGCCCTTGTTACACAAGAAGCAGTAGGATTAAACATCCGTGGTAACGTCAAAGAGGTAGCTGCACGTGGAGCATTCCCATGTATTATTGCCATGGCTGGAGTAGATGAAGATGGGGACCGTTTAGTAATCCCTCAAGTTCACGAATTACTAACACCACTTGTTTCTGTAGTGCCATTACAATTAATTAGCTATTACGCAGCACTACACCGTCGCTGTGATGTGGATAAACCACGTAACTTGGCTAAGTCGGTGACTGTTGAGTAATAGTTGAGTTAGTGTTCGCTTGTGATGTAGCTTTAAAGATTGACCGTTTATAATAAAGATTGATAAGAAATAACCTCTTTGGGTCTTGCCCTTAAGAGGTTATTTTTGCTTTTCTAAAAAATCGTAAATTCGGAGAAGGTATTGATATTTTAGAGTAATTTATAATTAAACTTTTTTTCTAAACCAACATCCTTTGTGATATATTTCTAAGTATTAGTCGGAAAGGAGTTCTTAAAGGATGTTAGCCTAAAATCATCGCATCCATGCGATAACGGCTAACTTACCTGCATCGGTAAAAACGCCACGTCCTGTGGCATTACCGAAATGACCAACATCGTGTTGGCCCTCGGTAAAAACGCCACGTCCTGTGGCATTACCGAAATGACCGACATCGTGTCGGCCCTCGAGCAGGCCTAAGCACGAAGCCGATTCCGGGACGCAATTATGCCGAGGCATAATTGATATGTATTGAAGTAAAGGGGAAAAATATGAGAAAAAAAGTTATTTTATCATTAATGTTAATGACATTTCTTTCTGCTGTAGAAGGAACAATTATTAGTACAGCAATCCCCCGTATAACGAGTGATTTGTCAGGCGTCGAGCTTGTTAGTTGGGTATATGCAATTTATATGCTTGCCACAGCTGTTTCGACTCCAATATACGGGAAACTGGCTGATTTATTCGGTCGTAAAAAAGTTTTACTTATCGGAGCTACAATATTCTTAGTCGGCTCTGCACTTTGCGGTGTTGTTACATCGATGGAACAGCTCATCGTCTTTCGTGCCATTCAAGGTCTAGGTGCTGGCGCTATTATGCCAATAACAATGACAATCATGGGGGACTTATATAGCGAAGTGAAAGACCGTGCAAAAGCACAGGGCTGGATTAGTGCTGTTTGGGGTGTCTCTGGAGTAATCGGGCCATTAGTTGGAGGATTTTTAGTGGATTCTCTTTCTTGGCGCTACATCTTCTTCTTAAACATTCCATTTGGAATTATCGCTTGCTTAATGATTGTAATTTATTATAAAGAATCTATTAAGCCTGCTAAGCACCATATCGATTATCTTGGAGCAACAGTATTCTCATTAAGTACAATTGCTCTACTATACGCGTTATTAACAGGTAGCAGTAAGCAAAACTGGGGGGACATTACAATTATTGGCCTCTTAATCTTTGCAGCTGTTTCATTCATTATTTTCTTATATATTGAGAAAAAGTCTCCTGAACCATTAATTCCGCTAGCGCTATTCTCTAACCGTACATTATCTATTATAAACATATTAACTCTTATTTCTGGTGCAATGATTATTAGTATTACAATATATCTTCCAATATGGAGCCAAGGTGTATTAGGAAAAAATGCGACAGATGCCGGACTCATTTTAATGCCCCTTCCTGTTATGTGGACGTTTGGCACTATTTTTTCTGGTAAATTAGTTGGTAACTTAAAAACGAAACAAATCATTCTACTTGGAGCTAGCATTCTTTCAGTTGCTGCCTTTTCACTATTTACATTGTCAACAGATTCACCAGCATTCCTTATCTATGTTGCAGTTGGATTATTCGGTTTAGGAATGGGGCTTATTGTACCTATTTACATGGTAACAATTCAATCAGCTGCTCCAACTCATACGCGAGGGACGGCAATTGGCTTAAACACATTTATCAATACGTTTAGTCAAACTTTGGGGGCTGCAGTTTTCGGGGCAATTTTCAACACGATGATTCATGCACAAGGTATTAAAAACCTTGATCTTGTATCTTCTGGTGGACATGGAGGAGCTACAGCAAACATAGTAACCGAATCACAAGAGGCATTAGCTTCAAGTGTACATTTCGTTTATATGAGTACTTTTATATTAGCACTAGTAACTTTAGCGATTGTTTGGTTCTTATTTAAGCCATCCACACAAACTAGCGAGCAATAAAAATAATTAATATATATACAAATAAGCTGTGAAGAGATTTTTCTTTATAGCTTATTTTTATTTGAAAGTGATCGAACTTTTTTATAAAAACCTCATATATGAAAAAAGCGAAGGCTTCCTCAATCTCATTGGGGAAGCCTTCATTTATCGAATATGTCCAACATATTTGACCGATTTTTTTCAAGTCGATAAATCTCGGGCTGAAGAAGCGGGAGCTGGTCTTGTGCTCGCTATTGCAAATTGGATTATTGACAAACATCATGGCAAAGTAAAAGTAATAGACATTAAAAAAGAATCCATTTTGATCTTTTTTCAAAATGGATTCCTTTATTTGTTGCAAGGGTCACTGCAAAGCAGAATCCTCATTTTTTAAAAATTAATAGGACTTAACTTAATGAAAATACTACCAAATAAAATCTTTATTAGGCCATCTATTACAAAAAAGACATCTAGACTTACGTTAGTAATAATTAATCCTATGACTGCATTGATTATTAAACAGGTTGATAGGAAAACCATTATTTTACCATGTACTGGAATGAAAGGTAAGAAGTGAACGCCGACAGCTAAAATAATTAATAGCCAGCAAGTTCTATAATCATCGGCAAAAAATTGAAAACTGACAAAAACTAAAATAGCTAATAAAAAAATTGAAAAATTAGACCACTTTTTTTGTTCCCGTGTACCAGGACCGACTGCTAATTTCTCCCGCGTTTTAGGGCTTAATTGCCAAATCATACCTAGTACATAAGTGATGGCAAAAGGCCAAATATTTGGATAGCCGTTATATTTTATTAATAGTAAGAACATTGCTACGCCAGCAATTATTAGCCAAATCCCATTAATCTTTTGTCTAGGATATTTGTAGGTTGGTGTTTCCATTTCCTATTCTCCATTCTTTATTCTCGAATAATAGATTTCTAGAATAATATATCAGACTGAAATGGATCTTTTTGTCACAATCTGTCGAAGTGAGAAATATATTGGTTTAAAAAAGTCATCCTTTTTTTCGATAAATAATATGATTCATACGATATTTTTAATCATACTTTATCCACTTTTAGCTACTTTGCTAATTCATCGTTTGATATAATGCTTTAACATGTTTCGTTTCCATCTATTCACCCCTTGCTGCGATATTTTTAAATCTTTCGCTATTTCCTCTTCAATCTTACCTTCTATATAAATAACTTTGACATTATTTGGATAGTATGTATCTGATTAGCTAATATATTAGGGATAAATTACCTATTAAACCAATGATATGTTAACATTACCTTATTTTTAGCATTTATTTATTGGAAATATAGTAATATCATTGTCTTGTAAAGCAAAATTTGATTGGGAAATATAGCCCTGGTAAGTTTTTAAGATGGCTTTACATATAACTTTTTGTAATAAATATATTATTTTCGAAAACTTATTATACATATTTAAAAATTAATAGAGCGATAATATTGTTTTCATAGAATAATCTAATTTAACTAAATTTCTGGAGGAATAAAATAATGGCAAAGCAAAACAAAGGTCGTAAATTTTTCGCAGCTACAGCTACAGCAGCTCTAGTAGCATCAGCAATCGTACCAGTAGCATCAGCTGCTGAATTTAAAGATGCAGATAGCATTTCATCTTGGGCAAAAGAAGCTGTACAATTTTTAACTGACAAAGGTTTCATCCAAGGCGATGAAAAAGGAAACTTCAACCCAGCTGGTACACTTACTCGTGCAGAAGCTGCTGAAATTTTATCAAAAGCATTGGATTTAAAACCTACAGGAACAGAAGATTTTTCTGATGTAAATGAAAATGACTGGTTCTATAACGCAGTGCTTGCAACTTCACCAGAATTATTTGACGGTATGGGCAATGGTAAATTTGAACCTAAAGCTCAATTAACAAGAGAACAAGCTGCTAAAGTTATCGTGCAAGGTTACCAATTAACAGGTAAAGCAGATCTTAGCAAATTCTCAGATGCTTCTAAAGCTTCTAAATGGGCTGTATCTTACTTAGAAACTGCTGTAGAAAACGGAGTAATCAACGGTAAAGGCTCATTATTAGCACCACAAGATAAAATTAGCCGTGAAGAATTTGCCACTATGGTAAAACGTACAATTGATGCAACTGCAGAAGTAACACCAGCTGTAGCATCTGTAAAAGGACTTAATGCGAAGGAACTTGAAGTGAAGTTCAACACAGCTGTTGATAAAAAAGACGCTGAATTGACAACAAACTACGCTATCACAGGTGTAGCTATCACAAAAGCAGAAGTATCTGAAGACGGTATGACTGTTATTTTAACAACTGATAAAGAGTTAAAATTAACTAATGAAAAAGTTACTGTAAAACCAATCAAAACGAAAGCAGATGCTAAAGTACTAACTGCAGAGTTTAACCAATTGCTAACATTTGCAGATACAACTCCTGTTAGCGTTAATACTGTTGAAGCAAAAGGTACTGAAGCAAAAATCACTTTCGATGAGCCTGTACAAAGCGCAGGAACAGTAAGCTTAAATGGTACTGAGCTTTCTAAAGATCGATATGAATTATCTAGTAATGGTAAAACATTAACAATCAAAGGCTTAACTGCTGAACAGACTTATAAAGTGGACATTGTTGGCGCTATTGACTTCGCTAACAATATCGCTAACCCTATTGCTGTTAATTTCACTGTTGCTAAAGCAGATGTTGATAGTTCAAAACCAACTGTTTCTACAGCAGTGAACGGTACAGAAATCACTTTTGATTTCTCAGAAGAATTAAAGAAACAAATCATTGATGGAACTGAAGCGTATGCAAAAGTAACTGTTGGAGAAACTCCTTTCTTCTTAACAGATAAAGACATTAAAGATGCCGAAGATAAAACAGTATTCACTATTGATGCAAAAACTGCATTAGGTACAAATTCATTTATTAATGCAGACATTAAAGTAGTTGAAGGGTACAAAGATTTAGCTGGTAACGCGGGAGATGCATTCGAGTTCAATGCTACTCTATCTAAGGATTTAACGCCTGCTACACTTGTATCAGCTTCTACTAAAATGTTAGTAGCTGATGATGTGAATTCTACTAAAGACGTGGATGCTTTATACCTTACTTTTAGTGAACCTGTAACAGTAGATGGAAAATTAACGCTTAAAACTCAAAATGGTATTGCTTACACTGCTGGGAAAACAACAGCGGTAAAAGCAGAAGCTGGTTTCGACGTAGATGGTAACGGCAAAATTGAGGGTGCTGAGAAAAACACAGTGAAAGTTGATATTGATTTAGATAGCAATTCAACATATACATTTGAATTATCTGCTAAAGCAGTTAAAGATATGGCTGGCAACGTGACTGCAGATACAATTACATTCAATGTTACAACTGGAACGTTCGAATCTAAACCTGAAACTTCTACAGATTCATTAGTATTTGGAGCAACACCAGTTGTGGTAACAGATAACAACGTATTTACTGTTGAATACGCTGCAGATGTGACTGCAACAGCAACAACAGCTGCTAACTACACACTTGGAGGAAAAGAACTTCCAGCTGGAACTCAACTTCAATTTGTAGACGGTACTAAAAAAGTAAGATTCACTTTACCAGAAGGATCTATCACTGCTAATGGTCCTTATGTACTTGAAGCTAAAAATGTTGTAGATACAAAAGGGAACACACTTAAAAATGGTAAAGCTACAACTACAGTAACACTTAAAGAAAATGCTGCACCTGTAGCTTCTAAAGTAACTGTAAAAGATAGCAAAACATTTACAGTAGACTTCTCTAAAAATATTGCTGACCAAGCTACAGTAACAGGTTTAACAGTTAAGATTGCTGGTTCAACTGTAAAACCTACTTCTGCTACTGTTACTGGTGGTAAACTTACTGTGACAACTAAAGATAATTTTAATACTACAGATAGCATTGTAGTTGAATTCAAATCAACTAACCTAGTAGATGCGAATAACAATAAAGTTAAAGACGGTTCTGTTTCAAACTAATAAGTTTGTAATGTAAACTGTTCAAATTAGAAAAAGCCTTGTGGAGATTTCTCTACAAGGCTTTTCTTTTTTAGAAACAGTATCAGGATTGATATACATAAAAATGGTCAAGTATTTGGGGTTTTTCAGGCAGATACAAAATTGGAAGCATTTTCATATTTATTATAAAATGGAGTTGTGGTGTATGGTAAAATTTCAAACGATGTTTCATTCAGAAAATAAACCACTCAGCGGCTGCTTGCATCTTCATGTGACAAACACACGTAAGCCATTCTCCTGCACTTGACGTGGGTAAAAGGGCAAATGCGCTCTTCTTAGTAAAAATTAGTGTACATATAAACATAAAAAAAATACAAACTAATTTTAACGTCAAAATTTTAGGAGGTTACCTTGGCTAATTCAAGACACTCGAAACCGGATGATAGATCCAATAACGTTGAACGAATTCGTGATATCGTTAAGAACACTGAAGAAAAACTTCATGAAGCGGAAATTAGTTTGGAATTTGCAGACCCTATGCAAAGTGAAATGATTCAAGAAAAGAATAAGCGACGTCAAAAGTCAATTGAAGGATTAAAAGAAGAAATGAAAGATGAAATGGCGGCACGTAAAAAAGGAGAAGTATAGTTGGGGATTTAGGAAAAAGAATTAACTTATCTCCATCTTTCTAATGATAAAAAAGTGCTTGCCTACAAAAGCGGATGGTTTAGAAGTTCTATAAAGAACCTCTACATTGCCATCTGCTTTTTTTATGAGTGTAAATGAATTATTACATTCCATTTTAGAACAAGGATTATCAAATGCATGTGGTTTAAATGTGGTATTAATGGAGGAGGTAAGTATATGAAGATAAGACTAGCTAAATTAGATGACTTACAGCAATTGTTGTATATTTTAAATACCGTTACTTTGGATTTACAACAAAAAGGGATACACCAATGGGATTACCCTTGGGATCACAATAAAATCGCAAATCAAATAAAGAATAATTTCTGTTACGTTTTATTAGTAGATAAAAAAATAATAGGAACCTTTTGTATAAATGAAATAGATAATATCAATGAGTTCCCAGTAAAGCTAAAAAGTAAATATTTATCTCAGATTGCTATATTACCTGAATTTCAAGGAAGGAATTTTGGTTCCTCAATAACACAATTTGCTTGTTCTTTTGTAAAAGGATTAAGAAAAACACTATATTTAGACTGTTGGGCTGGAAATGAAAAGTTAAAAGAATTTTATTCAAGAAATGGACTGGAATACATCGGGGACTTTCCAGAAGAAGACTATTACATTAGTATTTTTAAATATAGTTAAATACATATATCTTTTTAATCTAACATCTGTAATTTGCCCTTTTAAAATAAAATATCGATAAATTTGAACCTTGCACTTTGACCAATATGTCAAAATGCGGGGTTTCTTTATGAATAGAAGCTTTCTCTTCTATTGTGGTTGTGAATAACAAAGTTTGCAAAAATAATTCTATGTCAAAAAAAAGAATGAATTTACCAAAAAAAGGTGAACCTTTTCCAAAAGTCATTTGTTTATAAAGTATAACGCATAGAAAGGAGTGCCTTGGATTGACAGAGCGAGAATTATTCGATTCTTATAACAAGGATGTATACCGTACATGTTATTACATGCTACGGAACGCACAAGATGCGGAAGATCTCTGCCATGACGTATTTATCACCGTTTTTCGTCAGGATTGGCAAAGTGTAGAGCATACACGTGCCTGGATCATGCGCATCGCAATGAACCATTGTTTAAACTTGCTAAAACGGAATCAGACTCAGCGGGATAAGCAGAGTCAGGTTCAATGGCTTCATGAACAGGCTACATCAACGATTAAATCCGTAGACACCATTGTAGTAGAAAAAGCAGCTGAGGGAGAATGGGAGGAACTGCTAAAGCAACTGCCAGATAAATTGATGGCTGTTGTTACCCTCCGTTATATCGGCGAGCTATCCATGGTGGAGATCGCTGAAACCCTGCAGATTCCTGTGGGTACAGTGAAGTCGAGACACCATAAAGCATTGAAAATCATGCGCAAAAAACTTGAACACAATAACAACCTATGGTTGAAGGGAGAGAACCAATATGGAACGCATTGAAAATAAGGTTAAAAACCAAATGAAGGAATCAAATAATGTCGATTACCCTGACTTTGATCAGATGTGGAACAGTATCCAGCAGGACGAGCTAAAGGTCGCTGGCGGTGAACCAGTTGAACTCCGTCCTCGAAAGCGAAAGCGCTTTGCATTGGTGGCAGGGCTATCTGTAGCTTTGATGGCTACACCAGTTTATGCAGCTCTGAATTATGATTGGTCTAGTATCCTTTCCCATAGGGAAGGTATTCAATCCGCATTAGAGCAGGGCTTAGGTCAATCGATTGAGCAATCCGTTACAAAGAATGGTGTTGCGTTAACCGTACATACGGCCTTTGTAGACGAGAACAGAACTTTCCTACTGTATAGTTTGAAACCTGAAACATCCAAGGATGTAAAGGACATCGATTTTGAAGTGATCGGACTAAAAGATTCGAAGGGCAACCTTATTGAAGGACATTATGGACACGAGTGGGACGAGAAGCTGGGTGAATTCCAGGGATATTTTGAGTCGGACTGGGTTGCTGAAGGGCAGACGACCGATGTTGAGTTTATAATAGAGAATATTCGATTGATCGACAATAAGAAGCAGTCCATCAGCTATAATCCTAATGACTCTGCTACGCAAGTGTTCCCAATTCAAAAGGATGGACTGGATAGCGTGACCTTGCAATCTTTTGAACAAGCTGAAGGTAAAGTTCTCCTAAAATCAACCGTTACGCTTACGGATTCGGAATTGCAGAACAGAAGGATGGATTTCGAGGCAATCAATGATGCGGATAAATCCGTTAAAAAAGCGGAAACGCCTATTTCATACCAAGGCTCAGGAGCAATCATGAGTCAAATATTCAAGTCTGACACTCTACGTGAAGAAGGAACTAAATTCCAACTTTCTTATGATCACATATTAGAATCAAAAGAAAGTACTTGGAGCATAAATATGAATCTATCCAAAAAACAGTTGGAAAATGGGTCATTTAAGCAAGTGCTAGATATTCCTATGGACAATGCGCCCGGCGGAACGAAAATCCACGAAATGAAGGTTACACCAACCCAAGTTCGTTTGAAATTTACTCAGGAAGAATTCAACCGTATTCCTTTTCAGGATTATCAACTGGATGTGGGTGGAATTCTGTTAGATGGGTATTTTATGACAGGTACAGATCCTAAAGAACAAGAGCTACGCTTTGAAATGAAAGGATTGGATGCAGCTTCTCTGGCTAATAAGCCTGTGACCCTCGTCGCGAAGCACCGTATCGATAGTATTTATGGAGACGAGAACGACAATCCAATTCATTTGACTGACATATCAGAAAAACACCAAACCACAACGTCTAGCATTGCAGGGTATCCAATCTCATGGACTTATTATTTGAAGGACAATAACCTCTATGTGGAATCCTTGAGCTCAGATCCGACATTTGGTGAAGTCGAACGAACTTATTATCTGGACGGTAAAGATCAGAACTTAGGGAAACCGGAATATGGCCTTGATGATGCTGGAAGTAATAAATCTATGCACGTGTATAAAAATTTCGACAAGAAAGAGCTAGATATTTACATTTATAGTTATGCAATCAATAAGCCAAACGAGGAGCTTCGGATTCCTCTTAAGTCGGGAAAATAACATGTATTGTTTTAAACCTCAAAGTTATATTCATGAATAATTAATATATAAAAAGATGGTATACATTGGATTTATATATCATCTTTTATTTTTTTCTTTGTATAATTGAGTAAATATATTTCATAATCCGTAGAGTGTAAAAAAGGACAGGGGTTAAATTCAAATATGTTTGAGGATGCTAAAAATTAATTTTTAGAACTTTAAAAAATGATGATTACAATTTTGTTCTTCGTTGGAGTATGGACGAAAATTTTTGTGAAGCTAATGGGTGGAGAGACAATTTAGACAAAGAAGAAACAATCATAACCCCGTTCTAAATTTAGTACGGGGTTTTAAATAGTTGTGTAATTTTTGATGTAAGATACTTCAAAAATATAATTATAAAATCGTTTGAATCTAAGTGTCATTCAACAATCGCACCCGATTCTTGAATAAATAAGAGACTCCTATTTGACTATTACTATTATATAAAGGCGTGCAGCAGGACACCTAGAAAACTTTTAAATCCCCCTCTTTAACCGCCGATAATCCGTGGGGCTGGAATTCATATATTTTCTAAATAATCGGCTAAAGTAATTGAAATCATGGATACCCACTCGATTAGCAATTTCATGTACAGGAAATTCTGTTTTTTCCAAATAAAATAAGGATTTATCAATTCTAAGCTTATTAAAAAAATCCATGACACTGGTTCCAACTTCTTTTTTAAAAAGATGGCTGAAATGATATCTGCTTAAGTGACAATAATTAGCGATATCGTCTAAAGAAACTTCTTTTTGATGATTCTCTTTCATATAACGAATCGCATGTTTAATAGTGGGTGAAACATCACCAATATATATTTTTTCTACCTGTTCGGTTAACCATTCTGCATAATGACAAACTTTCATAGCAAATTTGTCATATCGGATCATATGATAGAGATCTTGAATCACATTTGCCGTATTGGTCAAAATCGAGACAGGACTTACTCCGACTTCTAACACAATTCTAGACATCATCATAAGAAGATCAATAACCTCTGATTTAAAAACATCTTCATTATAGTTATAAATCTCTGCAACTCTATTCATGATTCCTTTCATTTGGGTCACGACTCCTTCTGTGTGCCCGATTCTAACGATCGAAAATAGTTCCGACTTCTCTTTCGTTAAAGGAATCATTAATGATTCAACCACGTTTTTTCTCATATCGGTATGAAAAATTAATTTATTCCCTTGAAAAAACCTCCCTGACATTGATTTTTTTGCCTCTTCAAAAGAACAAATGAGGGAAGTAGGATCCTCGTAAAAATTACCAATACCAATCGAAACATGTATGCCATTTTGATCTGAGGTTTTTTGAATCATTTCGGCCAGTAAAAGAACATCCCTCTTTCTATCTTGTGGATTTACCTCATGAAAATCCAGTAAAAGGGCAAGAACGCCCTCTTCGATCCATATCCTTAAAAATGGAATAGATAATATGGTGTCTAATTCTTCTACAAGCTTTCGTCCAATCTCCATTTTCCATACAAGCGGTTTTTCCTCAGCTAAATCTGGATAGCGATCCATCGAAACTAAAACAACTACATTAGGCTGAATATTCACGCCGTACTTTTCCTGTAAAACTTCAAAAGGTGCCACGTGTACAAAGGTTCCTGAAAGCAATAGGTGTGAAAAAGATATTTGTGTCAGTTCTTCGATCATATTCTAAGCCCCCAAATAGAAAGGAAACTTCTCTACTCGAATGAAGATGAGTAAAAAAGCTTCCATTATTCTTGATGTTCCTACCAATCTAGTTTTCCAATTATCAATTCGACAGTTTTTAGGATTTCTCCTTCATGAATAAGATTAGTAATAAATTGAATATCCGGATAAAAATATCGATCTTCTTCTACAGTTGGAACGACACTTCTGATGAGCTCATAAACCTTTTGGCTGACAGGTGAAGGTTTTAAAGGTTGATGAAAATCCAATGCTTGAACAGCCGCCATCAATTCAAGTGCTAAAATATACTCCAGCTTTTTAGAAATTTGATAGGCCTTTTTTGCCGCAAAATAAGCAAAACTGACCACATCCTCTTGATTTGCACTGGTTGGTGTATTATCAACAGTTGCGGGATGAACAAGAACCCTTATTTCATTAAGCAGCCCAGCTGCTGTATACTGTGGAATCATGTAACCGTTATTTAAGCCTGGCTTTGCTACGAGAAAACTCGGAAGCTCACTTACATGATAGTTGACGAGTCGGTCTAGCCTTCTCTCTGAAACCTTTGCAAGATTAGCCATCGCTATGGCCATCGTATCCGCATAGATACCTACGAAAGATCCATCAAAATTTCCAACCATTAGGGCATCCCCCTGATCCTCGGTGAAAATGATTGGATTGTCACTTGTTGAGTTCATTTCATTGCTGATGGTTAATTCTGTATCTTTTAAAACCTTTTTTACAGCCCCGTGGGCTTGAGGAATACATCTCAGGCTAAGGGCATCCTGTACTCTGTAATCCTGATATTTTTCAGCAATCTCACTATGTTCCAATATTTTTACAATATTTCGTGCTGTGATAGCTTGCTCTACATGCCTTTTAACTGAATGGATTCTTGAATCTAAGGCTTTAATGGTTCCCTTTAATGCTTCTAGTGACATGGCACCTGCAATATCCGCTGTTTTTACTGCCTGAATACTGTTATAGAGAGCTAATGAAGCGAAAGCTGTGATCGAAGTTGATCCATTTATTAAGGATAATCCTTCCTTACACCCCAATGAAACAGGCTGCAAACCAGCTTTTTCCAAAGCTTCATTTCCTGGAATAAGCTCACCATTGTACCATGCTTTTCCTTCGCCCATTAACACTAAGGCCATATGGGCTTCAATAGCTAAATACCCAACCGAGCCTTCTCCAGGGACAAAAGGAATAATTTGGTGATTTAGTAGCGACCTTAAAAGTTCTAAAGTCGCTAACTTTACACCAGAGAAGCCATTACCTAAATTTACTAGAATCATGAATTGGATGGCTCTTACCACTTCTTTTTCCAACGGGTCACCGACTGATACTGCGTGAGAACGAATAATATTTTTTTGAAGAATCTCGGCATCTTCTGTGGAGATAGTTTCAGTTACGTTACTGCCAAATCCTGTTGTGACCCCGTAAATGACCCGTTCTTCATCTAAAAACTTTTCAATGACCGACCGTGAAAGATTTACCCGTTCACGGTAATTTTGTGAAAATAAAACCTCGGCATCATATCTAGCAACAGCTATGATTTCATTTATGGAAATAGCTTCAGCACCAAGTGTAACTTTTTTTATTTCCTTTGGGTGGATTTTTGATATAGCTGTATTCATTTTCCTTATCTACTCCCCTCAGTTCCAATGTGACCAAGAAATCAATGTTAACTACCTACTTCAACACTATTTTCCTCTCTATTTAGGCTAGTGGCAACGTCCAGATTCGGATCACTTGCTTCATTCAATCCAAGTGATTTCGTTTCTGGTGCCCATGCAATCGAGACAACCGTTCCAATCAATAAGATAACCGTCATGGAGATCAGCGATGTTGTCATCCCATAGGAGCTTACGCTTATTGGTAAAAGGAATGTTCCAATCGCTGCACCAATACGGCTTATTGCTGTGACTAATCCAACGCCTGTTCCGCGGACTTCGGTTGGGAATAATTCTGCTGGATAAACGAGTGTAAGATTGCCAGCTGCAGCCATTACAAAAGTAAAGATTGCAAACACCATGATAGCAAAGCCGCTAGATCCTGCTGGAATAAGACTTAGAACAAATAAGGAAATAGTCAGGATAATAAAGGTATAAATGGTGAAACCTCGGCGTGAGAGCTTTTCTGTACACCATACACCAGCGATTACCCCAACAAGAAGGAATAGATTTAACAGCATATCAACCATAAAGGTTTCTTCAAAGCCCATTGCTTCTAAAATTGTCGGCAGGAATGTAAAAATAGTGAAATAAGGAATTACCTGACATGTATAGAATAGAGCGCCAAAAGTAGTTCGTTTCCATAGGTGTTTGTTGAAAAGATCCTTTATTCCATAATTAGTGGCGGTATCTTGCGAAATAGTTTCATCCATTACAGCATTAGGTCCAATATATTTCCTAACAATTTCTTTTGCCTCTTCATTTCTCCCCATTTTCACAAGCCATCTTGGAGATTCAGGAGTTCCGATACGCATAACTAAAACAATTACTGCAGGGATCACTGCACTAACAAGCATCCAGCGCCAAGCGTCAGGACCCATCTTCCCAAGATAATATCCTACAACATTGGCAGAGACATAACCTAATGTCCATATAACATTTAAGGATGATAATAAAATACCTCTGTACTTTCTTGGTGAAAATTCTGCGAGTAATGTAGAACCTACTGCATAATCCCCTCCAAGGGCAACGCCAATTAAGATCCGTAGTATGAAAAGCGTGACTGGTTCAGTTACAAAAAATTGCAAAGCTGATGCTACTGTGATAATGACAAAATTGGATAAGTAGATTTTCTGCCTGCCAATTTTATCAGAAAGTCCGCCAAGAAAAAGGCTTCCAAAGAATAATCCGATTAAGGCTGAGCTTCCAATTAATCCAGTCCAAAG
The DNA here is from genome assembly GCF_056394365.1 of Lysinibacillus sp. 10T31. NCBI lineage: Bacteria > Bacillati > Bacillota > Bacilli > Caryophanales > Bacillaceae > Lysinibacillus > Lysinibacillus sp. 10T31. The sequence continues at coordinate 33,199 of NZ_JBFTHS010000031.1, read as the reverse complement.
TGAACCAAGGTGCATTTGCGGACCAAGGAGGCTAAGAGCCATCCCAATGATTCCAAGTGCATATCCATCAGAAAAATTGGAACCAAAGGTAAGTGCTGTGATCCTTATATGAAACTTATTTAGCGGAGCGTCATCCATCCTATATGTTTGTCCATTCATCAGAATTTCCCCTCTCTTTTTTCAGATTTTTCAGATATTTATGCTCAAAAAAATAAATTAAATGACTCAAAAACCTCCATTCATAGTCGCCATTAAAGCGCTTTCAATCGATCAATCAATTAGTGTGTTACAGCGATTATATCTATTTTTAAAACATTTGACTCTAGAGGATATTTCGAAACATTAGCATAATATTGCTATTCGACATGCGTATGGTAAAAGAAACAGCATGTTTCACTTGTATTAGTGCACATGGAATAGGGGAACATTTTTATGCTGATTCTAATAAACAATTATTTTTGCAAACAGCATCTGTGTGCAGGCCACCAGGACTCTACCTTTGCAAAAGAAGCAATTTATAGTGGAGCAAATGAAAATTGTGCATGTAAAATGAGACTGTTGAATCATCCTTTTTATTTTCTTACTATAATAATTATGCAATGCTGCCCTCAAAATATTGTATACTTTTACAGCTTTGCAGTTAATCTTATAGAAGGAAATCATACAAGAATCCAAGTACTTTAAAGGTTATCCACTCAAGGGCAATCTAATTTTAAAGTATTGCATAATCCCTTTTATATAAAGATATTGATGAATAATTTATAAAAATGCAATGAAATGTTATGTCAAATAATAGGGGATAGTTTATTTAGAGTTTAACTTCAAAATTGAATTATTTGTTAATTTCTATCTCATTTTACCATTATCATATAAAATAATGGTATGCTATATCACGATAATAGTTTATGGAGGCGGTATTATGTATTACAGTAATGGTAATTATGAGGCTTTTGCACGTCCTAAAAAACCAGTGGGTGTTGATGAGAAATCAGCGTACCTTGTTGGTTCGGGGCTAGCTTCGCTTTCAGCCGCATGCTTTTTAATTCGTGATGGACAAATGAAGGGAGAGAATATTCATATTCTCGAAGAACTAGATATCTCAGGGGGTAGCCTTGATGGTATTTTAAATCCGACAAGAGGCTTTATTATTCGCGGTGGTCGAGAAATGGAAGATCATTTTGAATGCCTATGGGATCTATTCCGTTCAATCCCATCTTTAGAAATAGAAAATGCTTCTGTTTTAGACGAATTCTATTGGCTAAATAAAGAGGATCCTAACTATTCAAAATGTAGATTGATTGAAAATAGAGGACAAAGACTTGAGGATGATGGCAAGTTTACGTTATCTGATAAAGCATCTGAAGAAATGATTAAATTATTCTTTACTCCTGAGGAGAAATTAGAGGATGTAAAAATTACAGATGTTTTCTCTGAAGAGTTCTTTGAATCGAATTTCTGGCTATATTGGTCTACGATGTTTGCTTTTGAAAAATGGCATTCTGCAATGGAAATGCGTCGTTATATTATGCGTTTCATTCATCATGTTGGGGGTCTACCTGATTTATCTGCTTTGAAATTTACAAAATATAATCAGTACGAATCTTTAGTACTTCCTATGATTAAATATTTGGAAAGTCATAATGTTGATTTCCAATTTAATACTGTTGTAGAGAATGTTTTAGTTGATAAAGTTGGCGATAAAAAAGTAGCCCATACATTAGTGTTAAAACAAAATGGTGTGAAAAAGAATATTGAGCTAACAGAAAATGAATTAGTGTTTGTTACAAATGGTAGTATTACGGAGAGTACAACTTATGGTGACAATAATACGCCAGCTCCTGTAAGTACTGATTTAGGCGGGAGCTGGTCACTTTGGAAAAACATCGCTTCCCAAGATTCTGAATTTGGTCGCCCAGAAAAATTCTGCGATAACCTTCCGGAAGAAAGTTGGTTTGTTTCAGCAACACTAACTACATTGGATGATCGAGTTGCTCCGTATATTGAAAAAATTAGTAAAAGAGATCCGTATGCAGGAAAGGTAGTTACAGGTGGTATTGTAACTGCTACAGATTCTAATTGGATGCTAAGCTATACGTTGAACCGACAACCTCATTTTAAAAATCAACCAAAAGACCAATTAGTAGTTTGGATTTATGGATTACTATCTAATAAACCAGGTGATTTTATTAAAAAGAGTATCACTGAATGTTCTGGAATCGAGATAGCACAAGAATGGTTGTACCATATGGGTGTACCTGTAGACGAAATACCGGATATCGCACAAAATTCTTGTAATACTATTCCATGTTACATGCCTTATATAACATCTTACTTCATGCCTAGAGCAATGGGAGATCGTCCTTTAGTTGTCCCTAATGGATCTGCTAACTTAGCCTTCATTGGGAACTTTAGTGAAACAGAAAGAGACACTGTCTTCACAACTGAATATTCGGTAAGAACGGCGATGGAAGCAGTTTATCAATTATTAGATATTGATCGAGGTGTTCCAGAAGTATTTGCATCTACTTTTGACATTCGCACTTTATTATCTTCAACTGCTCGTTTACTTGATGGTAAAAAATTAACAGATGTAGATGCTCCATTTATCTTAAAACAAATAGGTAAATTTGGTATTCATAAAACGAAAGACACAATCATTTATGATTTACTGAAAGAAAGTAAATTGATATAGAGATATGTACTAACAAAGCTGATTCATAATTGAATCAGCTTTGTTACATTAATAATTAACATAACAATACTAAAAGAGAAAGATCAAAATAAGCCAATGTGATATTAGACCACATTGGCTTATTTTCTTTAATGAAATATGTATAGGGTTTTTTCAAGTAATGTAGGTCAGATATAATCTAATTAGCTTCTTTTGAATTTTCACCTTAAGTTTATTTTGATTATAAGTAATAGGAGGGGAAAAAAATGAACTTTTCCAGATTATTAGGAACATCATTTCCAACGGTACAAACTGAAAGCGTTAAATTAAGAAAGTTGAAGCTGGAGGATGCTCCTACGTTATTCAATTATTATTCAAATGAAAATGTATATCGTTATCTTGATTGGAATGGACCAGAAACTTTAGAAAGAAGTTATGAAGTAATTAATTTTTGGAATACAGGCTATGATGAAGGTTGGATTATTCGTTTTGCTATTGCTGACAAAGAAACCGATGAAATTATTGGTACTATATTTTTAAGTGAATTTGAAGGTAAGCGAGCTGAAATGGGTTATGAATTATCTGAAGAATATTGGCATCGAGGTATTATGTCGGAAGCGGTTAAAGAAGTATTATCAATAGGATTTAATCAGTTAGGTTTAGTAAGAATACAGGCAATTGTCACGGAAGAAAATATAGCGTCAAAGAAGTTGTTGTCGAAATTCAACTTTAAAGAAGAAGGCTGCTTAAGACAATTTGAATGCCATAGTGTTACTGGAGAATGTAAAGATATGTTGATCTATAGTTTGTTGCATACTGAGTTTTCGAAAAAGAATATATAAGTTTTATGGTAATTCCAGATGGATCTCCAATAAAATGTGCGACAAAAACTTATTTAATGAGTTTTGTCGCATTTTTATATAGTGGTCTATTTTTCTCTATTTTCTAAAATTCCTGTTAATAGAAATTCCGATATGTAATAATAACGGTAAATTAAGGTAATCGGAGGGGAATGAAATGGAGAAAAATATTTTAAGTTTAAAACTAAAAAGATATCGAGAAGAAAAAGGAATCACCCAACAAGAACTAGCTGAGATTTTAGAAGTAAGTGATAAGTCTATATCCAAATGGGAACTTGGGAATGGTTATCCAAGTAAGAGAAATATGCTGAAGATATCGGAGATTCTTGATATCAGTGTGGAAACATTGCTATTAGAGGAAAAGAACGATGAGAAAGAAAAAATAAAGTTAAGTATTAATTATAGCTTAATTAGTTATATCATTATTTTTGCAGTAACCTTAATGATCAAAGGTTTGACAGGTGCAGAACAGTATCAAAACATTTTATCTAAAGATATTATTGAGATTTTAAAACTACTTGCAAGTGCATTTGTACAAAATATAGGAATTGCTTTACCACCCGCAATTATCATTGGTTTCGTTTTTTATTTTTATATTTTTCCTAAACAATCAAGAGAGTAGATATAAATCTGCTTTCTTTTTTTACAATAAAGCTTTATAACTGATAATTTAGAGTTATAACGTATGAGAAGGTGAGAAAATGCGGATTCAATTTTGGAAAAGTAAAAAGGAAAATAAGGAATGGCGTGGGGGGAATTCAAACGGACGACCTAAAGTAGCCATAAATGAATTAAAATTGCTGCATTTAAAGGATGCTGGAAAAAGTAATCGAGAAATTGCACGAATACTTCGCGTTTCAGAAGCTACTATTCGGAGACGATTGAAAGATATAGAGGGGTGATTTCTCGCTTTCTTTAAGTCGTTATACATACATATTATGCAGAAAGGAATGTGTATATATTTCTTCATTTCAGGATTCCAATGGATTAAAAACAAACTCTTAGGTATGATATCGTAAAGAGTTTGTTTTTTCTTTTTTCTTACAAATTTGGATTTGAAACTAAATGGTGAGGGGGATGAATTAGCTTGGAAATATCAATTAATTGCTTACAAGAACGCGACGCAGAAGAATTATTTGAGTTTGAAAAAAATAATAGACTATTTTTTGAACAAATGGTACCTGGTCGTGGTGAAGACTATTATAATTTTGGATCGTTTAAAATAAGACATAGAGAGCTTTTAACAGAACAACAAGAAAACAAATCAAAATTCTACTTAATAAGAGATAACTCAGGCAATATTATTGGAAGAATTAATTTAGTAGATATAGATACAACGAATGATATTGCAGAAGTTGGTTATAGAGTGGGTCAAGAATATGGAGGCAAAGGAATAGGGGCTAGAGCCTTAAAGCTACTATTAGAAACAGAAATCAGTGTAAAAAAGATAAAAGCAAAAACAACAACAAATAATATTGCATCCCAAAGGATTCTTGAAAAGAACGGTTTTAAACAAGTGTATATAAGTGATGATGAGTTCGAGATGAATGGCAAAAAGTTGCAGTTTATCGATTATATTTTGGAGCTCTAGTAAATATCCTGAGAGGAGTGGTTGAAAGATAGTGTTTAAACGAATCATGATACTTTTTTCAATTATTGCTGTGATATTTTTGGTGCTCATTACGACTAGTTATATTATTCATCAAATAAAATTATCAAAGGAAGATAAATTATTTACGCCAACAGGGAAAATGGTAGAAGTGAATGGTCATCAGATGCATGTGTATGTTGAAGGAAATGGAGAAGATACGCTTGTATTTATGTCTGGGGGAGGCACAAGCTCACCTGTGTTAGACTTTAAATCATTATATTCATTGTTAAGCGATAAATATAGAATCGTTGTCGTTGAAAAGGCAGGTTATGGCTTTAGTGACATTACAGATTCTGAGCGTGATATTGATACTATTTTACAAGAAACAAGAGAAGCACTATTAAAATCAGATGTTGAAGGACCATATATTTTATTTCCTCATTCTATGTCTGGTATTGAGGCGTTGTATTGGGCTCAAGTCTATCCGAATGAAGTTAAAGCAATTATAGGATTGGATATGGCTGTTCCTGCTGCATATAAAGATTATGATATAAATATGCCTCTAGTTCATTTAAGTGCCTTTGCTGCTAATATTGGTTTTACTAGATGGATTCCGGGCCTTTCTGAAAGTGATGCCATCAAATATGGGGCTTTGACAGATGAGGAAAAAGAATTGTATAAAGTAATTTTTTATCGTAGAACAGTAACTAAAAATATGATGAATGAAATTAAGCATATTAAGGAAAATGCTGAAAAGGTAGGAGCGACTGAAATCCCAAATGTGCCTATGCTTTTGTTCTCTTCAAACGGTCAAGGGACAGGTTGGAATGAAGATGAGTGGAATGAAATTCAAAAGGAGTTCATTAGTAAGCGTAAAGACGGCACATTAATAAAATTAGATTGCTCACACTATATTCATGATATTGAGTTTAAGCGAATAGCGGACGAATCAGAAAAATATATAGAGAGTTTAAATCGTTAGGTTCATCACCAAAAGTTGTGTATGCCGTTTGTTATGGTGAAGAACCATAAAAATTACTAATTGTTATAGAAAAAATCAAAGTGGGAGTTTTAATTATGAAATATTTATTACAAGTTGATTTTACAATGGACGGGCCATTCGGTGAAGAAATGTCCGAGGCATTTGCAGATTTAGCGAAAAGTATTAACGAAGAGTCAGGTATGGTTTGGAAGGTTTGGACTGAGAATGCGGCGACTAAAGAAGCTGGTGGGATATATTTATTTGAAACCAAAACAGATGCTGAGAAATATTTAACTATGCATTCAAAACGATTAACAAGTTTCGGTATTACCGATATTCGTGGGAAAATCTTCGAAGTGAATGAAGTATTATCTACAATTAATAATGCTCCAATTTAATTAGCTAAAGATCATTGGTAGTATGATCAACTAAAAATACTGAATTGAAAACATGAGATTGTAATTAACAATCTCATGTTTTCGTTTTTTTTTGTTTTCAATAATAATTTATTACTTGCAAAATATGTTTATTGTGTATATATTGTATATAAAGTATATATACATTATTTCGAAGGGAGTATTACCTTAAAGAGCTCAAGGAAATGCTTACATTATTGCATACGGAGGGTGAAAGATGGAAAATGTCATTGAATTACAGCATGTTCATAAATCTTTTAAGGGATTTCAGATAAAGGATTTCTCTATTAACGTAAAAAAGGGCTTTGTAACGGGATTTATCGGGGGAAATGGTGCAGGGAAGTCTACAACAATCAAATTGATTATGAACTTGCTAAAGCAGGATAGTGGTACTGTTTCAGTGTTTGGGATGGATTATAAGAAGCATGAAAAAGAAATAAAGGAACGTATTGGTTTTGTCTATGATGAAAATGTCTTTTATGAATATGTAACATTAAAGGATATGAAAAGGATTATTAAACCAGCCTATAAAAACTGGGATGATGACGCTTTTCAACGTTATGTTACTCAGTTCGAACTACCACTGAACAAAAATATGAAGACCTTTTCGAAAGGAATGAAGATGAAAGCTTCGTTAGCCATAGCTCTAGCTCATCATGCAGAATTAATTATTATGGATGAGCCAACTGCAGGGCTCGATCCGATATTTCGTAGAGAGTTACTAAATATTCTACATGAATTGATGCAAGATGAAGATAAAACGATTTTCTTCTCGACACATATAACAACAGATTTAGACCGAATTGCGGATTATATTACCTTTGTTCATAACGGTGAACATATATTCACGAAGGAATTTTATAAGATTGAAGAGGAATATGCCATTGTCAAAGGGACATTGAATTTATTGGATCAGGAAACGGAACGAGAGTTTGTCGCAATTCGAAGATCGAACACAGGCTTTGAGGCATTAACAGCGGATAAAAATCGTGTGGCAAACATATTTGGGGATTCTGTCATTGTGGAAAAACCAACGCTTGAAGATATTATGTACTATACGAAAAAAGGGTGGTAATGGGATGGTTAATCTAATACTTAAGGATATTTTAATACAAAAGAAAATAATTTTATTATACATTGTTACTATTATTCTTTATTTATTAATAGATGTGTCCCTAGTGCGTATAGGATTTATATATAGTTTGGTGTTTATTACCATGTCCTTTTCTTACGATGAAAAAGATAATGCTAACATTTTACTTAATTCACTTCCATATACGAGAAAGGAAATTGTTAGTTCGAGATATATAGGTTCATTGATATATACATCACTAATTATTATCATTACTTATTTAGGTAATTTCTTCTTAAACGGAAAAGAGACATTGTTTTTATGGAAAGATATATTGATAATTATCGGTCTTGTTATGGTCGCTATGTCATTCATACTTCCAATATGTTATAAATTTAAAACACAATCTTTAATGATTGCTGCAGGTACTTTATTTGGTATATATATGGTAATCATTAAATATTTGTTCCCTAGTCTTAATGATACATTGAGAGAACCGATACAAAAGTTCCTAACTTTACAAGAAACTCAAATGTATTTTGTAGCTATCCTTACAATCATTATTTTATATGTTGGATCGTGGCTACTTTCTATTCGTATATATACGAGAAAAGTTTTTTGAAATAAAACAGCTTGAGCCCGTGGATGTAGGCTCAAGCTGTTTAAGTTCGCTTAAACAATGTCCATATAACAAAATCTAAGTATCGCCGACCTGGGCTTCCGATGCCGATGTAACAAATGACAGTATACAAGCTGTCTGTTGTTAACGTATTTAATAAACCTGAGATAATTTTCGTGAGGCAGAAAATTATACTCTAAACAATAGACAATGTAATCTTTATGTGGGAAGACATTATAAATCTAAATTGCTTTATATTTCCCTGAATGTCCAAGCATAAGTACAACTGACGAATAATTAGCATGCTGAAATGAAAATTGCTCATGCTAACGGAATAACCAACGTCGTCTGTGCTGATCACATAAAAAATATAGAAGAGGTATTTGCATGCAAATTATTATTTCCAACAGCTCAAAAGAACCGATTTATGAGCAAATTTACTCTCAAATCAAAAAGCTAATTTTATCAGGTGAATTACAAGAGGGGCAGTCATTGCCGTCTATGCGACAGCTTGCAAAGGATTTAGAAATTAGCGTTATTACAACAAAACGCGCTTATGAAGAGCTAGAGAAAAATGGATTTATTTATTCTATTGTCGGAAAAGGCTCGTTCATCTCAGAACAAAATAAGGAGATGATGAGAGAAAGGAAAGTAAAAGTAATCGAAGAAAATCTATTGATTGCCATTCAAAATGCTAAAGAAATGAACATTGGCTTAACAGAGCTCAAAGAAATGCTCACACTATTGTATTCAGAGGATGAGTGATGGAGACAGCTGTTAAATTCGTGTGGTGAATATATTTAGAGATGCGGTTATTGTGAAATGGCCTACGCTCAAAGATAGTTTGTATTATACGAAAAAAGGATGGTAATTGGATGATTAACCTTATACTTAAGGATGTTTTAATACAAAAGAAATTAATTTTATTTTACATTGCTACTATAATAATCTACTTATTGGCAGGTATACCCTCCCTAATATTTTTGGGATTTCTTTATAGTGTAATATTTATACTAAATGCTTTCGCTTACGATGAAAAAGACAACGCTATTATTCTGCTCAATTCGCTACCATATACGCGAAAGGAAATTGTCAGTTCAAAATATATAGGTTCACTGATATTTACAACAATATTTGTGTTCATGATGTATGTGGGGGATTTCCTCATAAATGGAAAAGAGGATTTGTTTATATGGAAAGAAATGTTGCTTATTATTGGTCTAGTTATGGTCGCTATATCATTCATGTTTCCAATCTCCTATAAATTTAAAACGCAATATTTAGCGATTGCTTCAGGTGTTCTATTTGGTATCTATATGTTAACAATTAATTTATTAGTCCCTATAAATGATATATTAAGAGAATTAACACGAAAGTTCATGACTTTACAAGAAACGCAAATGTATTTTGTAGCTAGCATTACGGTTATTATTTTATATATTGGATCATGGCTATTATCTATTCGTATTTATGAGAGAAAAGCTTTTTAAAATAAAACGGCTTGAGCTTAGGCTCAGGCCGTTTTCGTACGCTTAAACGCAAACTTCCACAGAACGAAATTCGTGATGACAAGCACGATTAAGTAAATGATAGCCCCATAAGAAATATGAGTTGATAGGAAGTAATGTAGACCCGCCAGAGCACCTAATGGGATAAGCAATATAAGAGTTTTCCAGCTCTGGGCATCGCCAACTTCATTATAGGGCTTTGTGAAAGGAATCTTGCTTCCCATGCCGATGTAACAAATGACGGTGTACATGCAGCTTGTTACTAAAACAATCAGTAAATCTGGGATAATTCTCGTACCATAAATGAAGCAGAAAATGATGCTCAGAAAAATATACAATGGAATATACAACTTAATCAAAAATGCTTTTAAGCTACCTTTTTTCAAGTTTATATAATCTTTAATTGGAAAGACTTTATAGATCCAAGCCGCTTTATATTTTCCTGAATGTCCGAGCATAAGTACTGCTGACGGAATAATTAGCATGCTGAAATAAATATTTAAATAGCCCATGCTAACGGCATAATCAACACCTTCGTACCTTGAAAAAGAAAACATAAAAATAAACGGAATGACAAAAGAAAATCCTAAAGATGGATATACTTTCAGTTTAAACTCTCGCTCCTGTTTCATCATAAGGGAGGCGAAGCGGTAGAAAGCTCTTTCTTCATTAGTTCTACAAATGATTGTTAACAAAAGGGTCTTAAGTCGATTGTTCTTCTCTTTTTTCGATTTGCTTGTGTTTAATAGTTTTTGCAGATTGCGTTCAAAGGTTGGAATCAGCTTTAGATAAAGCCATATCGAGATGATTGGCATGACAACAGCAAATATACTGAACGCCACTGTAAATAAAGAGTTATTACCGTTTAGCAGTAGCTCATAAGGAGCGGCAAACCACATAGGAATTAGAAAAATACTCCACCAATGAAATGCTAGCACCATATCATAATTAACGAATTCAAAGGATCTAATAAGAACTTGATAGCCAATCATCAACATTAATGATAAGCCGATTTGTACATAATTGATGATGTCTTTCAGCTTTTCTCCATCAAAAAATCTTAAAATAGCAATATATAAAATAGCGGTTAATACAACAATAAAAATATTAATTAAAACTAGTAAGAGCACAGTTAAAATAAAGAATACAATCCCTTGATTAAATAGGCCAACCATAAGGGGAATGGCAGTGAATGCAATAGTTAAATACGTCAAGTAAATGAAAATATGCATAAACTTGGCCGCATTGATCGTTTTAGCAGAGATAGGCTTGGTTGATAGGATACTTCTGTCCCGTACATCCAAAAGTACCGAAGAAAAATCAGAAATCAATGTTGTCATGATGATAAAAATAATCATTGCATAAGCAATACTCATCTGGAAAAGATAGTTTTGACCAAACCCCATAAAAGGAACCAACATAAGTCCCATTAAAACATAAATCCATAAAGATTTGATGTAGCCATTTTTTTGCTCATTCTTGTTTTTATTCGATGCTTGGTTAAATATTGTCGGTACTTTACGCTCATCCATTGTTAGTTTAATATGGAGGATCTTTCTCATAATCTCGTAATCGATGCCCATTTTCACAAAAACAAATTGAATCTTATCTAGTAGTTGAAGCGTTTTAAAATCTTTCATAATCATACCTCTTGCACAATAGAAACGAATTTCTCACCAATTTCCTGATGATCATGGAAGCCTGTCAATTGGTTGAAAATCTTTTCCAGAGTTCCTTCGGTATTGTCTGCCTGTAGTTGGGCAAATGTCCCATCGGCAGCAATCTTTCCATCATTCAGTAGGATGATGCGACTGCTTATTTTTTCGACAACATCCATAATATGAGAAGAATAAAATATGGTTTTTCCTTGGGCAGCAAGTTGAATCAAAATCTCTTTAAAGATCATCACACTATTCGCATCTAATCCATTGATCGGTTCATCTAAAAATAACAAATCGGGATTATGTATAAGGCTAGCGATAATTAATAGCTTTTGCCGCATCCCTTTTGAATATGAAGATATCCTTGAATGATACGCTTCCCCAACACCGAACAATTCCATTAAGGATTTTGATTTATCTGCAGCGACTTCTAATTCAAGGCCATAAAGCTGGCCGATGAAGGTTAAATACTCGTAACCAGTTAAAGTATCATAAACATCTGCTATTTCTGGTACATAGCCAATTCTCCGTCTATATGCAATACTGTCTTTTCCGATATTCTCTCCGAAAAGCTTAATTTCCCCACCGTAATCGCCTTCGATCCCCAAAATGATTTTGACAGTGGTACTTTTACCTGCGCCGTTCGGACCGATATAACCAATTATTTCTCCTCTCGAGACGTGTAAGTCGATTCCTCTTAATATTTCCTTACTACCATAATTCTTCGTCAAATTCGTAATCGTCAAGATTTCTTCCATGTTGCAACTCCTTTCTGTTGAACCTACAGGGCAGTATATTTAGCTGGTACCGCCCGTAAAAGCCCAATCGGTGAAGACTAATAATCGGTTGGAGGATGAAGAAAACCCCCTCCGATTAAAGCGTCATTTTATCTTATGTTTAGTGAAATTGATTTAGATAAAATAACCATAAATATAATATAACATTTAAAAATGTTGAAATATTCCTTTTTCGAAATGAAAACAGTTCTGCAGTGTAATGCCTTACAATTAAAAAAGAGTCGTATATCCAAAAGAAATTATCAAAAAAATAAGATGTAAGGAATATGAGGTTTTGAGGATAGGTCCTTTCAATTATTCCTGGGAAATAATTACGATTAATTGCTTTGATAATAAATCATATTTGTTTTATCCCCTTTTTTCTTTAATATAAACGAAGAATACTAAAATTCTGCGAAATATTCTGTATATAAGATTTTTTAAGGTGAATAGAATGGATAGCCTGAAACAAACACAAACACAAACACAAACATATCACTCAGTATTTATACTTCTCTCTTAATCAGAACTACCCGTTATATTGGTGATTCTGATTAAGAGCTGGAAACCATACCACAAGGAAGGGAAAATCCCTATACTGTGGACCTTTTGAGTCGGATACAGTTATGCAAAAATAAAGCAAGGGGGTCAAGGAAGTGTTTAATGATTTTAAGCTTATCGATGATCGTCCGGTTTATATTCAATTAAAAGATTATTTGAAAGAAAAGATTGTGAAGGGACACTTGCTGGAGCATCAAAAGCTTCCATCTACCCGTGAACTTAGTAAATTATTATCGATCAGTAGAAATACGGTACTGAATGCATATGCAGATTTAGAGCAAGAGGGCATGATCTATGCAGTGAAAGGAAAAGGTAATTTTGTAGGGAAAGTCGAAACGTTGAAAGCTTCATCTGTCGAATTTAATTGGAAGGAGAGGCTGAATAACGTTACCTTGTTGGCTGATGAATTAGATTTAATGAAGCAAGATATTCAATGGGAAAAAGGCATGATTTCCTTCAATAGTGTTGCCCCCGAAGAAAAGCTTTTTGATGTTGAAAATTTTAAAAGAGCTTTTCTGACTCGGATGTCCCTTGAAGGAGATATCGTTTTGAATTACGGATATGCAAAGGGCTATAAACCGTTAATCGAATACCTTCTTCACTATATGGAAGTGAAAGGCGTAGATATTTCCAACAAGGATATTTTGATTACGAATGGCTTTACCGAGGGGTTGGATATTTTATTATCTTCCTTAGCGAAAAAATCTGGACGTGTTATTTGCGAAAATCCTACTCACCATGCGGCATTAAAGCTTTTTCGCTTACACGGATTTGACATCCACGGAATCGACATGCAGGATGACGGTATCGATATTGAACAGGTTGAGAAAAGCTTATCGGAAAAGGAATTTGATTTTGCCTACTTAATCCCGTCCTATCATAATCCGACAGGTATTGTGACATCCTCTGAAAAAAGAGCTGAAATTATTAGGCTTTTTTCACAATATCAAATTCCGATTGTGGAGGATGGCTTTAATGAGGAATTACGTTATTCAGGTTCGCATTTAGCGCCGCTAATGACTTTTATCGGCGAGGGCAACAATGTTATTTATATCAGTAGCTTTTCTAAAATTCTTTTTCCGGGCTTACGTGTTGGATGGATATTAGCTGATAAGGAACTCATCCACTGTCTGGAAAGTATGAAAAGAGCACGTACAATTCATACATCGACATTAGATCAGGCTGTGCTTTATCAATATTTACAGGATGGTTATTTTGAAAAATATTTAAAAAAGGCTAAGTTCGTATATAAGAAAAAATATGAATTAGCCCGTCAAGCTTGCCATCAGTACATTCCTTTTAAAAGAATGACAGGAGATGGTGGACTTCATCTCTTTATTGAGCTAGAAGAAGGAATGGATGCTCGTACACTATTGAAGAAGTGCTATCAAAGGGGAGTTGTTTTTTATCCTGGTGACGTTTTTTACAGCAATGGCGAGGGCAGTAACACATTTCGATTAGGATTTTCTCGGCTAAAAGAAGAGGATATTGTGCGTGGTATTAAGATTATTGGTGATACTTTGAAAAATGAAATGGGGAGTTGAACATATGAAAGTTGGCGTTATTATGGGGGGCATTTCCTCGGAAAAGCAGGTCTCTATTATGACAGGGGAAGAAATGATCGCTCATTTAGATAACAGTAAATACGAAGTGGTTGCTATTAAACTAAATGAAAATAACACGTCAGAGCTTATTGAAAAGGTGAAAGATATTGATATTGCTTTATTAGCACTACATGGCAAATTTGGAGAGGATGGCACGATTCAAGGTGTACTAGAGGCTATGGGCGTTCCATATACGGGTAGTGGTATACTTTCTAGCAGTATTTGTATGGATAAAAATATTTCGAAAAAAATACTGCGTTATGAAGGCATTGAAACACCGGATTGGCTCCATCTTTCGAATTGCGAGGAGCTTCAGTTGGATGAATTAGACAAGATGGGCTATCCGTTAGTAGTAAAACCTAATTCGGGTGGTTCCAGTGTAGGGGTAAAAATAGTTTGTGATAAAGATGCCTTACTAACATCGGTTGCAGAAGTATTCAAATGGGATGCTGAAATTATTATTGAAAAATATATAAAGGGTGAGGAAATAACATGCTCCATTTTGGACGGGGAGCTATTACCGACTATTTCGATTCAACATACAGCGCAGTTCTTTGACTATAAGGCGAAATATGAGGATGCCGCTACGATAGAGGCGATTGTAGAACTACCGCCTGCCATACATGAACGAGTTGCTGAAGCCGCAAAAGCCAGCTATAGCGCATTAAAATGTAGTGTTTATGCCAGAATTGATATGATGATCCAGGATGGAGTCCCATATGTCATGGAGGTTAACACATTGCCAGGAATGACAAAAAACAGCCTACTCCCAAAAAGCGCATCGTCGGCAGGAATTACTTATACAAAACTTTTAGATAGGATTATTGAAATTTCCTTACAGGTTAGGGGATAAAGGGTTCATCACTAAAATTAAGATGAACCATATTAAAGTAGAGTGGAGTAGAGGCTGGGCGACTCCGTGGGGATTAGTATGAATAGTCAATAGAAAAAACACCTCTATGTTGATTTTTAAAGGGATACCCCAGTTTCAACAAAAGGTGTTTTCTCAGTTCTTAATTAAGCCTTAGATAATTCAATAAATCCATGTCCAAAGACATCCCGTACATCATGAATAGCAATAAAAGCATCCTTGTCTATTTCTTTGACGATTTTCTTTAGCTTTACAACTTCCTGTTTACTAATGACAATATACAGAATTTCTTTTTGCTCCTTCGTGTAATAGCCGTGGCCAGATAGAACCGTCACGCCTCGATTCATAAAACCATTCACATGACTGGCAATCTCTTCTGGATTTTTCGAAATAATCGTAACTGCCTTTTTCGGGTTTACACCTTCAATAACAAACTCCATCACCTTTGTTCCGACATAAAGCATAATGACAGTAAGCATTAATGCTTCTGCTCCGATAATAAAGTAAGATGAAAAAGCAACTATTAAATCAAAAAACAACAAACCGTAACTAATACTCCAGCCTAAATATTTGTTCGTCATTCTAGCTAAGATTGTTGAACCTGCTGTTGTTCCACCAACTCTTATAATTAAGCCAATACCAACTCCAGCAAACACCCCGCCAAAAATAGCATTCACAATAATTTCATTTGAAGAAATCGACCACGATTCTGTTAAATGTAAAAACAGTGAATGGAGGGATACTGCAATAATCGTATAAATAGTCGTTTGTCTACTTAAAAATCTATACCCAACTACTAATAAAGCTGCGTTTAATAAAAAGCTCACAATACTTGGCGACCATCCAAACAAATAATAGGCGATGATTGTTAAACCTGTTACGCCACCTTCACCTAAATCATTAGGTATAACAAATAAATTTACAGCCAGTGCGAAAAGCAGTGCCCCGATTGTAATCATTAAAAAATCCATAATGAACTTCTTCATATATACACCACCAAAACAAATTGATTTTTTCCTAAATACATACTATATCAAGTTCTAAACATTTTATATACTTTTTGGAATGTTTGTTTAAGATAACTCTATAATTGTTAGTATGTCCTTTATTAGAGAAAAAGTCGAATTGAAAAAATAGTTCATGAAACTGCTATTAATCATAATGTGGAATCACGCTGAAATCAGCTTATAATATATACTATATCCGAAACTTAAAGTTTGAAGTTAAAGTTATTGAAAAAGTAATCTTCAAAAACGAGGTGTGAAATAATTGGGGAAGGAAAATCTTTAAAGAACAAATAATAAGGGGTGTTAGAAGAAGTTATGAATCAATCGTTAGCAATTCGTAATATTAAAATGAGTTTAAGAATATTAAATGTATTATTAATAGCTACTATAGTTATTATATCATCATGTATCTTATTGCTTTTTGGTTTATTTGTTGTAGCTTTAACAGTCTCTGGTGAGAAGATTAGTAAACTAGTTTTAGATTCTAACATTGACATTTCTTTTGAATTTAATGGAATAACTGTTTTTTTAAATAAAGATATAATGAGTAATTTTGTTTATGATAAAAGTGAAACAATCATATTAATTTTACTCTCGATGATCTTTACGTTGATTGTTATGTCAATTTTTATTTTACTATGGAAATTTGTTGAATCTGTCATTGTTGGGGATGTATTTACTCTTAGAAATAGTAAAAGAATAGAGCTAGTAGCATATAGTTTATTAATTTTAAGTTTTTTAAGTAATACGGTTCAAGCATACTTAGTTTCAACGGTAGTACATATGTTTTTAAACAATAATGAATTAGACAATATTGAATGGATTCAATCCGTTTCTTTTAGATTTTTTGATATAAATTGGAGCATACTACTATGTAGTTTTATAGTTTGGACAATTGGTAGGATATTTAGATATGGCTCTTTTTTACAAGAAGAGTATGATGCAACAGTATAGGAAGTGAAGAAATTGACGATTATCGTAAGGTTGGATCGTGTATTAGCTGATAGGAAAATGCAATTAAGTGAGCTTGCAGAAGCAGTAGATATATCGATTGTCAATTTATCGAATTTAAAAACGGGAAAAGTAAAGGCAATACGTTTTTCCACGTTAAATGCAATTTGTAAAGTCTTGCATTGTCAACCAGGAGATATTATAGAGTATGCTGAAGATGAGGATACCTTTGAGTAAAGAAATTTCTAAGCCGTACTATAGGATGGAAATACGAATAAGTACATTTCTAGAACAAGTTGCATAGGATAACCTTATAATGTGTGAGGGGATTGAGAAAATGTACTACATTCCTTATTACGGAAACAACATGCCTATGTATAACTATGGAGATCAGCTAGTTTATTGGACACCTCCTTATCAGACGGGGTACGCGAACAGAGCTGAACCTTCTCGTTTTTCCAATGGTGGAAATATTGTATTAAAAGATTATGGAGCTCAGCCACTTGTCATCAATCTTAAAGATGCGGCTAAGCAAAATGATACGTATCGTACTGCTCTGTGGACGGGAAAGAACTCACAGATTACTTTAATGAGTATTAATGCTGGTGATAATATCGGTTTAGAAGTACACCCAAATGTTGATCAAATTTTATATATTGAACAGGGTGAGGGACTTGCTCAAATGGGCCCGAGTAAAAATAATTTAAACTATGAAAGAAAGGTTTATGAAAATTATGCTGTAGTAGTGCCTGCTGGAACGTGGCATAACGTCACAAATACAGGGAGTATACCATTAAAGCTTTATTCGATATACGCTCCTCCAAACCATCCATTCGGTACGGTACATGTTACGAAAGCAGACGCTATGGCCTCAGAAGCAGGTTACGGTCAAGGCAATGAATAATCAATTTTAGATAGGAAGCTTTTTCCTCGATAAATACAAGCATAACTATAAAAGACAACTCCACTTAGAGAAGTTGTCTTTTTTGTCGTCGTTTAAATGAAATATATATAGATAATAAGCCATTCAATGTTAAAAGAGTAACCATCATTATGGTCAAAAATGCAATATCAGGAGCAAAATATCTAATAGTGTGCCAAGGTGTTTCTATACTATAGCTTAATAATGGAATGGAGATAATGGCCAAAACTAAAAGTATAAAACCGAATATACCCGACACGCGTCCTTTATTAGCTTTAACCTTTAATAGAAGATAAATAAACAACACAAAAAGTAAACATAATATAGCAATTGTTATGACTTGAAGTGTTGGTTTATATTTAGGTGCGTCAACGGGCTCTTTTCCATTTAAAATATTAATAATCCCTTGTTTCAAGTATAGTAGTGACTTTTCCTCTAATATATGACTTTTATTAGTGAGAATCACACCGCCCCAATCGGTTTCTGGTATATAAAATACTTCTGAGCGTGCGTCAGGATTTGAACCAGAATGCCATATCATTTCTTCTTTAGATTCTGGATATGAGATTCGTACTCCAAGTCCGTAATATCGATATTTACTAGTTTGAACAAATGGGGATATATAAAGGTTCAACGCATTTTTACTTAAAAAATTGTTATGTTCATGGTGACTAAGAAGTTTAATATACTGCACCAGATCTGTTGCACTTGCCGTTATATATCCATATGGTGTCCCGCCATTATCATAGGTGACTGCGCTTTTTACAGGGTGACCGAGCCATGATTGATAACCAGATAAGTATCCTTTTTCATAGGCCAGGCTACTATTAGCGGCTGCATTTTTCATCCCCAATGGAGAAAAAACTTGTTCCTCCATATATTCAGAAAATGGTTGTTTGGTAACCTCTTCGATGAGAGCTCCAAGAATAGAAAAGTTAGCATTACTATATTGATGTTTTTCTCCAGGAGCAGCAGTCAGCTTCACATTCGATAAACTTTCTACATTTTCCTTTATCGCACTCAAATCTTTAGATTCCTTGTCCGATATAGCTAAGCCAGAATAAGTGCTTATCCCACTTGTTTGCGTAAGTAACTGTTTAATCGTTATTTGAGAAGCGGCTTGTTTGTCTTTTAGGGTAAACCATGGCATATACTTTTGAACTGGATCATCTAATTGAATGATGCCTGCATCAACCAATCTCATGATGGCTAAGCCCGTTAGTGATTTACTAATAGACCCGACTACAAATGGAGTTTCAGCAGTTACCTTTTCTTCGGATTCTCCCGTTACGCCCCACGATTTGGAATAAAAGATATCATTTTTATGAACAATAGTAATAGATGCCCCTGGAATACGCTGCTCTTCTAAAAATTTTTCAACATAATTATCTATAGTACTCTTAATGTCTTGCTCTGCGGCATCTGCGGTAATTTGTGAGACTGGTTGAAATAGATAGAGAGGAATCAATAATAAACATACTAATATAGTTTTATATATTGGTTTTTTTTTCATTGTTGTTTTCACCTATTTCCTTCGAAAATTTTCCCTTCATAATTATGACCTTTAATCCACGAAGTGAATTTACAAAAATATAAACTTCTTTATAGTATATGATATTTGTTGTGTAAACTATTCGAAAGAACATGTCGTTGTCGACGAAAGTGAGAACTTAAACATTCAAGGTATTCGTCAATTTATAGATTTATTATCTGAGGAATCACGGATAGATGCTACAGCCATTCAAACAGTTGGGAGCAAAGGATATTATGGCTTTATTTTGGGGGTTGTGAAGTAAGAAGCTATTATTATAGAAATACAACTAATAGTTTGAAGGGTGGTTTTAACATGAAAAGAGAATACATTATCAAATATGAAGAGCGTTTGCGACAAGCAATGCTACATGGAGATGTCAGAGCTCTTGAAGAACTTATCGATGATAACCTAATCTTTGTAAATCACTTCGGACAAAACTTAACGAAGGAAGCGGATATTGAGGCATATCGTTCTGGGTTACTGAGTTTTACAACTATCAATTTTTTAGATCAAAAAATAATTCTATTAGAAAATTCAGCTGTGACAGTGACAAGGGCTGCCCTAAAAGGAACATACGGCACTGAGCCAATTGAAAATGAAATGTGTTATTCACGTGTTTGGAAACTGAATGGTGAGCATCTAATCATTGTGTCAGGTCATTGTAGTTCTGTTCCAAAGTAAACTCTTCATCAATTCTCTTTCAATTTCTTTTTTCTTGGGGATGACATTTATTAAAACGTATGCCCTGTTTATAAGTTGATTGGAGTGAAGGCTGGGCGACTCCTCGGGGATCAGCGTCACAGATGAGACCCTGCAGCGAAGCGAAGCGGCTCATCGGACGCCCCCAGGAAAGCGCCCAGCCGGAACGGAAATCAACCCTACGCTATGGTGATGAGCCCAATTTTATGCATTGGAGGGTAATGTGGATGGACTATAAACTATTCGAAGATGAAATTGAAGATTTAGTGGAATTATTAACTCAAAACAAGTGGATGTATCATACCGACCAAAATGTAAAAGAGGAATCCATTCGAAAAGCATATGCAGAAGGATACTATCACAGCGATCGCGAGACGCATTGGATAATTGATAATGAGGAAAAGGTCGGGGTTATTATCATTCATGACATAAGTGATACGATTCCATTATTCATATCCGCTTAGATTCACGTTATAGAGGAAAAGGATACGGAGTACAAACCCTCCTTTGGTTACAAGATTACCTGTTTGGAGAAAATGGTAAGATTCGTATCGAGGGTTATACGAGAGTTGATAATATTGGTATGAGAAAATGTTTTGCGAAAGCTGGTTTTGTAAAAGAGGGCTATTTAAGAAATGCTTGGGAAAACGCAGATGGTACTGTAACAGATAGTATTGTTTATGGTGCAATCAAAGATGATTGGATTTTAGGTAGCACAACGCCTATTAAAATCGATGACATCCCATTTTAAAGACAAAGGTAAAAAGGGCGCTGAGGAATGTATACGGAAAATGATCTGTTAAGAGCTTTAAAAAAATCCTGGTCAATTCAATCTAGCTCAAAGTGGAGTATAGATAATCCTGCAAAAGGACAATGCGGAGTCACAGCATTAGTTGTAAATGATATTCTTGGAGGCAAAATTTATAAAACGTGGCTTGATGAAGGCTGGCATTTTTATAATATTCTCGATGGGGACAGGAAGGATTTTACACAAGAACAATTTCCGTACAACCTCGAATATCAGGATGTTCGTTCAAACAGAGAAGAGGGTTTTCAAGATACGAATGATATCCAATATAGCTATCTAAAATTACAAGTGTATGAGAATTTAAGAAAAAGCTAGGGAGTGAAAGTGTTATTCCGGTTGAAAATCTACATTTGTTTATTTTTAAATTTAAAAGCTACTTACCGAAAGTTGGGGATGGTATATATGATGTAAAATAAGTTGATTGGAGTGGAGACTGGGCGACTCCTTGGGGATTAGCGTCACAGATGAGACCCTGGAGCGAGCAACGCGAGTGAAGCCGCTCATCGGACGCCCCCAGGAAGCTTTGCTCTGTGCGAAAGCGAAGCGGCAGCAATTGTTTTATCTGTGCGAAAGCGTAGCGACAGCAACAACAAAGCGCCCAGTCGGAACGGAAATCAACCACCCGTTATAGTGATGAGCCATATTAATTAAAAAGCTATGCAGAGATGTTGTAACCCTGTAACATCTCTGCTTTTTTTAAAACATTAAACAAACTTGTTGACGTAAATTAAACCATCATGTTATTATTATCTCGAATTCAAGATAACTAAATTCAAGATAAATGAATTCGAACCTTTTAATCCATGTAGAAAAGTTTTACTTTTCATCATAAGGAGGTAATCATATGGGTTTTTTAAATAAATTATTTGCTTCAAAAAAAGAGGAGGAAAAAACAATGGCAGAATTAAATATCGGGATTATTATTGGATCAACACGTGAAGGTCGTGTAAGTCCACAAGTAGCACAATGGGTAAAAGAAATCGCAGATAAACGAGGCGATGCTAATTATACAATTATTGATATCGCAGATTACAAATTACCTTTACTTGGTGAACCAGGGCAAGATGCTTCAGGTGCTCAAGGTTGGTCAGAAATTGTTGCAAAACAAGATGGATTTGTATTTATCGTACAAGAGTACAATCACTCTATTACAGGTGCTCTAAAAAATGCACTAGATTATTTACGTGTAGAATGGAATAACAAAGCTGCAGGTATTGTATCGTATGGTTCTGTAGGTGGTGCACGTGCAGCTGAACATTTACGTGGTATTATGGGTGAGCTTTTAATTGCAGATGTCCGTGTACATCCAGCATTGTCACTATTCACAGACTTTGAAAATGGTACTGATTTCAAACCAAAAGAAGTGCAAACAGATTCTGTTAACCAAATGTTAGATCAATTAATTCCTTGGTCAAAAGCTTTATATACAATTCGTTAATCATGTTTAACTTATTTCAGCGGGTGTCCAAACACCCACTGAAATAGAGGAACTCAGTCTAAGAACGTCACGTCCTGCGGCATTACCGAAATGACCGACATCGTGTCGGCCCTCACGCAGGCCAAAGCAAAAAGCCGATTCCGTACGCAATTATGCCGAGGCATAATTGATAGATTGAGGTAGAACGTTATTGGATAAAGTATAGGTGAGAAATACATTTATCATGAAAGGGACTGTTAATATGAAAAAACATACTGCGGGTATTCACCATATCACAGCCATTGTAGGGCATCCACAAGAAAATATTGATTTTTATGCTGGTGTATTAGGCTTACGTTTAGTTAAACAAACGGTAAATTTCGATGACCCGGGCACATATCATCTTTACTTCGGTAACAAAGGTGGTAAACCGGGGACAATTATTACATTCTTCCCATGGGCAGATGCTTATCAAGGTCGCATTGGTGATGGTCAAGTTGGTGTAACTACTTATGTTGTACCAGAGGGAGCACTACCTTTTTGGATTAATCGTCTTGCGAAATTCGCTATTCCATTCCAAAAAGCTGACCGCTTTGGAGAGCAAGTAATACAATTTGATGATCCACACGGACTTCATATTGAATTAGTGGCACGTGCGGAAGGCGAATTGAATGAATGGACATTTGGTGAAGTAACTCCTGAGGTTGCGATTAAAGGATTTGGCGGTGCAACACTTTATTCAAGTCATCCTGAAGAAACAGCAAAAGTCTTAACTGAAGTCATGGGGCTTGAGAAAGTAGCAACGGAAGGTGAGTATACTCGTTACAAATCCAGCGCACATATAGGCAATACAGTAGATTTAAAAGTGGTTCCTGGTATGCGCGGTCAAATGGGAGTAGGAACAGTTCATCATATAGCTTGGAGAGCCCAGGATAATGCGGATCACCTAGAATGGCAAGAGTATGTAATGAATCATGGACAACATGTAACCGAAGTGAAAGATCGTAATTATTTTAATGCGATTTATTTCCGTGAACCTGGTGAGATTTTATTTGAAATTGCGACAGATCCACCTGGATTCGCTCATGATGAAACACCTGAGACAATGGGTAGCCAATTAATGTTACCAGCTCAATACGAACAGCATCGTGAACAACTAGAAAGAACATTAATACCGATCGAAGTGCGTGCGCTTGATTAAGGAGGATGAGCCGTTTGATTTCGATTGATCCTACGAAAAATACTGAGCGTGAAAACTATAAATTATTAATTGGTAGTATTATTCCGAGACCAATTGCCTTTGTTACGACAAAGTCAGAGCAAGGAGTCATCAATGGTGCACCTTTTAGTTTCTTTAATGTTGTGTCATCAAATCCACCGATGATTTCTCTAGCAATTCAAAGACCGCAGGGGCGCATAAAAGATACCGCTCGACATATTCAACATCAGCAACAATTTGTTGTGCATATTGTAGATGAGGATAACGTTAAGCAGGTGAATGAAACGGCAGCTTCATTACCTGTAACTGAAAGTGAAATTGATAGAGCTCAATTTACATTAACCGATAGCCAGTGTATATCTGTACCAGGTATTCAAGAGGCAAAGGTTCGCATGGAATGTCGTTTAGTACAGACGATTCCTTTGATGAATGGCGACGAACAGACGGGTGATTTGTTCATTGGTCAGGTTGTACAATTTCATATAGATGAGACCATTTATAATGAAGGTCGTATTGCCCCAAGGAAATTAAAAGCGGTTAGCAGACTAGCTGGCTCAAATTACGCAAAAATTGGAGATATATTTGCGCTAGAACGTCCTCAATAAAAAAATGCGAAAATGTTGATATGACAGCATTTTCGCATTTTTATTTTATTCTAAAATTCTTTCTATATTCACTAAATCTTCTTTAGTTAATCGGATATCGGTTGCTTTCACATTGGTAGCCACTTGGTTTTTATGTTTTCCGCCTGGGATAACTGCATCAATGCCATCTTGAGCTAATAACCAAGCAAGCGCTAGATTTGGTAATGTCGTTTGTTTTGCCTCTGCAATTCCTTTTAATCCATCTACTTTTAATAATGTTTGTTCAAATAATTCACCTTGGAATAAAGGATCCGAAATTCGCCAGTCTCCAGTGCTTAACTTAAAGTCTTTTGTATACTTGCCACCAAGTAGGCCATATGCAAGTGGACCGTATGGAATAAATGAAATATCATTTTTTACACAATAAGGCAATAAATCTTGCTCTGCTGAACGGTTTAACATATTGTACGGAGATTGTAACACTGAAATATCATTGTGCACATTAGCTTCTATAAGTTGATCTAATGTAACATTTGAAATGCCTATTGCTCGGATTTTTCCTTCTTCTTTTACGCGTGATAATTCACCAATCGCCTCTGCAAGAGGGGTCTCGTTGTCTGGGAAGTGTAAATAGTAAAGGTCTACATGATCCATCTGTAGACGATTTAAGCTATTTTCAAGTGCACTTCGTAAATATTGCGGATGATTATTTGTTTTTACTGAACCATCCTCAAACCAATGTCTACCTCCCTTTGTCGCTAAAACGAAATCTTCCCTGGAGTAATTTTTTAATACTTCGCCAACAAGTTCTTCTGAACGCCCTTTTCCATATATGTCAGCTGTATCGAAAAAAGTTATCCCTAAGTCAAGAGCAGCGGAGACTAGCTCTTTCCCATTTTGTTCATTTAAGTTTTCATATAAGTTATGGCCACCTACAGCATTCGTCCCAAGACCAATTTCGGAAATCTTAATATTTGTTTTTTTTAATGTATGAAATTTCATATTTCTACCTCCTCTGTTTTCTGTAATCAGAATAGAGTAAAAAAAATATTTTACCAACATACAAAGTTATAGTTTCATATATAGAAACAAAAGCGTTTTAATTGCAAATAGAAGATCGGTTGAAATTTTCTTTTATGCTAACAGGTAATTGATTTCTTCCGTCAATTGCTTGCTTGCCTCTTCTAACCTTTTGACAAATGACCGTATGGCCGTTTTCTTAATTTGATTCGTCGAACCGTGCAAAGCAATTGCGCCGGTGACTTCTTCATTCACATAAATCGGAACTGCAATACAAATTCTATCTACATTCGTTTCTTCATTATCAACAGCATATCCTTGTGCTTTAATGACCTGTAAATGAGGGATCAATAGACCATAATCATAGAAGGTCTTTGTTGTAAATGTATTTAGTTCAATACTATTTAATAGTTCACGTTGTTTTTTAGCTGACAGATGAGCTAATACTACTTTTCCGAGTGCGCTTGAATGCATAGGTGTCCGAGTATCGATTGCTTGATAAGCAGGATGTTCAAAAGGCTCCCTAATCACATTTTTTATCACCATCTCACAATCTTCCAAAATACCAATGTAAGTAGTTATTTCTTCTTGGCGAGCTAATTGATATGGCGCCACGAGAGACGTCCATTGGATATCTTTGTGCCAATATAAGTGCTCATCCCTAAAGATATGCGGATTTAATTGATAATACTTATTATATTTAATTACATAATTCATTTTTTCTAGCGTATAAAGCATGCGAAAAACAGATGTCTTATTCATTGATAGTTCTTCCATAATTTCAGTTAATGTAAGAGAATGCTTTTGACGTAATACATCTAAAATCAAAAGACCCTTTTTTAATGTTGATACTTCATAGGAATCCATGTTGCCCTCTCCTAACTTCTCAAATAACTTATTATAGCCTATACAAAGCCATGAAATACTCATAGAAACCATTCTTACTATTATAACGGTAATCTTTTATAACTTCTCAATCTTCAAATATAAACGATCTCAAATTTGTAAAGTAGTGGACAATTATAAAAAATGTCAGTGTTTTTTTGTATGAAGTGTTGATTCTCCTCTTACTGGAGGTAATACACTTTGATTTGAATCAGCAAGATCAAAAAAACAAGGAGGTTTTTCATTATGAGGTCTATTGAATTGTTTTATATCATCTTTAATATTGTTTTGCTAGGTTGGTTAGTCTTTGGTAGAAACAAGTCACGGCAAGGGGTGCTGATAGGTGGTGGTATGTCTATTCTATTTCTGCTTGTCCATGGGATCATAGAAGGTATGCGTTGGCAAATGATTCCGACCTATTTAATGACATTATTTTTTATCGTTGTTGTTGTGATAAGGCACTTTTTTAACCCAAAAGATCAAAAAGAACAACAATCAAATATGTGCCGGTCACGCGTTGTTCTTAATCATTAGCTGTACTTTATTCTGCTGTAGCAGTTAGTCTGCCTATCGTGCTTCCGGTATTTACTTTTGAAAAGCCAGTGGGTCCGTACAAAATTGGAACAGTCACCTACGATTGGGTGGATACTCAAAGGGAAGAGACTCTTACACCGGAGCCTGATGACAAACGCGAATTAATGGTACAAATCTGGTATCCTGCTGATACGACTGCTAAAGGTAATACAGCTCCTTATATTTCCGATTCTGATGTTTTTGCAGAGGGGTATAGTAAAATCCTGAATTTACCGAAGTTTTTATTTACAAATTTTGGTCATGTCAAAACACATGCTATTGAGAACGCTGAGATTTCTAATCAGGAAACAACCTATCCGGTGCTCCTGTTCTCTCATGGTTTTAGTGGACATAAAAATCAGAACACTTTTCAAATTGAGCAATTAGTCAGTCAAGGCTATATCGTGGTAGGCATGGATCATACTTACAGTAGCACGACTTCAGTCTTTTCTGATGGTCGTGTAGCAAATTACGTGCCGCAAAAAACTGAATCAATTGCATATTTAGATAAAGCAAATGAAGGTTGGGTAGAAGATGCTAAATTTGTGCTGGATCAAGTGGAGCAGCTGGCCCAGAATGATCCTGAAAACCGTTTTACAGGTCGAATGGATATGGAGAATGTAGGTATGTTTGGTCATTCCTTTGGTGGAGCAACAAGCACCCAAATGCTAATGACAGATTCAAGAATAAAAGCAGCTCTTAATATGGACGGTGTTTTATATGGAAAACTCCGAGTTCCTGTGGATGGGCTGAAGAAGCCGTTTATGATGATGAGTGCCGATGACACAATCAGAGAGGCGAAGGAAACGGATGGTAAGGAGCTCATCGAGTTTGTAAAGGAAACTTTGCCACGGTACGAGTATGTAACTGTGGGGGGAAACTATTGGATGAAAATTAAAGATATGAAGCATATGGGCTTCTCCGATTTATACCTGTTTTCACCGCTTTATGAACGGATGGAAGGGGTCGATATCCAAAAGGCATACCGATTAATTAACGATTATTCATTGGATTTCTTCGATCATTATTTGAAGCAACAGCCATTCAAACTATTGGAGCAAAATATAGGCGATCATCCAGAGTTTACGTTACTGAAAGGTTGACTACCAAAACGAATAGTTGAGGGTGTTTAGCCCTCGATTATTCGTTTTATGATTCTTCCATATGTTCAAGCCGCCATTCTATTCCTTGAAATAGTAATTGATTGGCTTTTGAGAGTTGGTAGTATTGTGGGCTTAGAATAGCACATAACGTTTCGCATCGTTCGAGTCGTTTGGTTTTGGTTAATTGAATATATTCTGTAAAGTAGCGGAAGTGATCTTCTTTATTGTCCAATTGCTGTGAGTTCGCATACAGCCTAGCAGTGTCGTCGATAATGGTCTGTACAATCGGACTGTTGGCAGGCAATTTTTGCTTCAGCGCCTTATTCAATCGATCATGGATGTTCTCAAGCTTTCTGACCAATGTTGTAGCATTATATTTTGACTGATCAACAATATTAAAGTACAGAAATTCAGTGTTTTTCAAGTCTTTTATAAACTGAGGATCATTTATGAGCTCCTGTAATTCATGCCAAGTAGCTGTTTGTTTGGCGGAGCCTTTCACTTGATTAATAATATATTTATCAAAATAATAAAAAAACGAATTTTTCCACTCTTTAGGAATGCCAATTAATAATTGGGATTCCTTCAATTTTTTACCGATAAATTGTTTTTTATGTTCGGCATTTATTGTTCGTGCGTTTACTAAGTTATGAATATACTGCAATGAATCCCCGTCATGTTCCTTTGCTTGACGAAGAATCGATATCATTTCCATAAGCGTAGTAACCTGTGTTTCCATCGATTCGATCTGCCAATCAAGTGTTTTATCAACTGATATTTCTTCAGATATCATTTTGCTTATTTCATCAATTCCGAAATCCAGATAACGCAGGTTTGTAATCATTTCAAGGCGCCATATATCTTCAACTGTGTACAATCGATGTCCACCCTCAGTATAACTTGTAGGTTTCAGCAATCCAATTTCGTCATAGTAACGGACTGTCTTTATCGTGGATCCTATCATTTTAGCTGTTTCACCTATTGAATATTTTTTTTCTTCCAAATGATTACACCTCCTGATTGGATCACTTATATCTAACAATGATAAATAAACAAAAGTCATTATGCTAGTAAAGAATTTAGTTCTCTTATTTTACGATAAACGGGAAATAGATTAATCCTTAGAAGGTTGAATGACATAAATTGCAGGAATCAATAACAACTATTGCATTAGGAGAGATCGAGAGAAAGGACTTATCAGGCAAGTAATGCTGATTATGGCACTAATTGAGGAATTGGACTTGCACAACTGTGAAGTTTAGCTTCTTCATTCAGCAACGTAACATAAGTGAACTATTAACTTGTTTTCTAGTAAAAAGATAAATTGTTATAATAATCTAATTGTTGACTCAATTCGAAAATGCGGATAATATACTGTTTATTGATAAAAATACATAAAAATGAAATTTATTTTCTTTTT
The DNA here is from genome assembly GCF_056394365.1 of Lysinibacillus sp. 10T31. Taxonomy (NCBI): domain Bacteria; kingdom Bacillati; phylum Bacillota; class Bacilli; order Caryophanales; family Bacillaceae; genus Lysinibacillus; species Lysinibacillus sp. 10T31. Next base: position 3,865 of record NZ_JBFTHS010000031.1, on the reverse strand, counting down.
TGAAAGTGGAGTGGTTATTATGGCGAATTTTTTACGAAAGAAGTCAATCGAACAAGCCAATAAAATAACTGAAGTCGAACGTTTTAAACTTAAGCGTGAACTAGGGTCGTTGCAATTATTGCTGTATGTACTAGGGGCTACAATAGGAGCTGGCATTTTTGTACTGCCAGGAACTACAGCTGCTTTACATGCGGGTCCTGGTGTTGTTGTTTCATTCTTAATAGGGGGTCTTGTAACGATAGCAGTTGGATTAGCCTATGTCGAATTCGCAGCGATGGCCCCTGTTGCCGGGAGTGCTTACACCTATTCTTATATTGCGTTAGGTGAAATGATTGCTTGGATAATCGGTTGGGATTTATTATTGGAATTTATCGTTATTTCTAGTACAGTCGCAGTTGGCTGGAGTGGATACGTCAATTCGTTTTTACAATCTGTTGGAATTCACTTGCCAGAAGTTTTAACAAAGGATATTGCTCATGGTGGGATTGTGAATCTACCTGCTGTGGCTGGTTGGCTTATTGTAGCTTGGATTTCAATGAGTGGAATTAAAAATGTGGGTCGATCAAATATGTTATTTACAGCTGCAAAGGTTGGCGCGATTATTTTATTCCTTGCTATTGGGGCTTTTCACGTTAACCCTATAAACTGGACACCGTTTACACCGTTTGGTTGGTCAGGTGTAATGGCGGGAGCGGCACTAGTGTTCTTTGCCTTTACCGGATTTGATGGTGTAACAACAGTTCTTGAGGAAGTAAAAAATCCACAAAAAACAATACCAAAAGCTTTAATTGGTGGTCTAAGTATACTAACGCTTATTTATGCAATTGTTGCACTAGTATTAACAGGTATTGTACCATCCCCTGAGTTGGATGTTCCAAATCCTACTGTATATGCACTACAATCTGTTGGGATTCAATGGGGCGGTGCTATCATTGCAGTATCAGTTATTTTTGGATTGCTTGCTACGATGATTGCAAATACAACAAGTGCGACACGCGTGCTGTTTGCCATGAGCCGAGATGGGCTTCTACCAGAACGTATTGCACAAACTAATAAAAAAACAGGAGTACCTGTATTATCAACTTTAATTGTAGTTGTAACAGGTATTCTCTTATCAGGATTTTTATCGATCGGAGAATTAGCGGAATTTGCTAACATCGGCGGTTTAACTGCTTTTGCTTTAACAACAGTTAGTGTGGTTGTTCTTCGCTATACACGACCAGATCAACCACGTGTATTTAAAGTACCTGCGCTATGGCTTGTAGCAACTGTAGGTGTTGGAGGATGTATTGTATTAATTTTTAGTCTACCGTTATTTACTATAGTGCGCTTTTTGATTTGGTTAGCGTTAGGTTTAGTTATTTATATAGGCTATGGATACAAGCATGCTAAAATAGGCTCTAAAAATGAAGATCTATAAATAAGATGAAGAGGCTGGGAAAAACTCTTTAAAAAGTGCGAGAAATCAACGTTTCTAAAATTGATTTCTCGCACTTTTCTAATATGAAATTCTTAAAATCCGGACGCAATTATGCCTCGGGCCGCGTTTTTATAACAACATTTAAAACAAATCTAGACGCACACCCTTGTTAATTTCAACATATAATAAGTTTACATTTCCTTACAGGCCCAGGCATCAATCTCAACCTTTAGGGAAGGAGCTGCAAGCGCAACTACATACATCAATGTCATACACGGAAGGTGATCACCAAGAAAGTCGTTTATTATTTGCTTTCTTTGATCTACATTAATTTCCCCAACCAAATAAAGGATTATCTTCGTTAAATCTTGAATTTCCATATTCGCACTTTCAAGATTCTTCCTGATGTTTTCTAATGCCAACTTCATTTGAGCTAATGGCTCTTCAGGTACAGTCCCGTCTTCTTCCATTCCTATTTGTCCAGATAGTGTTAACCATCTTTGTGGTCCTGTCACTTCAATTTGATGTACATAAGGAGCAACTGGTTGATGAATGTCCTTCGGGTTTCTTGCAACTTTCACATAATCAATCCTTTCTATCAATAGTTTAAAATTTTTATAAGAATATCATACTAAGACTAAAGATAAAAAATCTAATTTTAGTACTATCCTAAAAGAACTTACATTGGCTATCATGGTGTTCAAAGGGTTATAATAGACTAATAGAATTAAGGCTTTTAACGCTGATACGGCTTTCAAAAATATTGTTATTAATTTGATAAGGCATAATATTCTTTTTGCTCCTTGGATTCATTAATTTCTTCGGAGACTTATAAAGCGCAAGCATTTAAGTCTTATTCTAGGTATTCATGGGAATAATAATCCAATGAAGGGGGCGTTTACATAAGAATGATACGTAATGTTTTACATCAATTTATTAATTGTTTTTGTTCATTTGATAGCGAAACCCAAGCAGTAAAGGCAGCGAAGCCGTTTTGTAGAAGGAGTGAATACATGAGTAATTTCTTTCGAAGCAATGGATTTAAACGTTTTTTAATCCTAGCTGGGATCGCTATTGCACTATATATGATGCGAAGTATGATCAACCTTATTCTTCTCACGTTCATTATGACTTACTTGATGAATCAACTTACCACGAAAACAACAAAAGAGATTAGAAAGTACGTACGGGTGGGCGAGAAGACTGTGACGGTTACCCTCTATCTTTTACTTGTTGCAGGTATTGTTGCAATTATTTATAATTATTTGCCTATCGTGACCCAACAAATTACACAGCTCTTTGATCTTATTGCTAGCTTTAGTCTCAATCCAAATGATAACGAGATTGCGAGGTATTTAGCTCCAACCTTTGAGAAGATTGAACTGGGTAAATATTTAGAGCAGGGTGTAGACATCACGCTAAAAAATCTTACGAATATAGGTAAAATCATTTTGCATATATTCATCTCACTAATTTTGAGCTTGTTTATTTTACTTGAGAAGAAACGTATTATAGAATTTACAGCAAAATTTAAAGATAGTAAAATGAGCCATCTCTACGATGAGCTACATTATTTTTCAAAGATATTCATTCGTTCTTTCGGTAAAGTTATTGAGGCACAGTTCATTATTGCCGCTGTCAACTGTGTTTTATCAGTTATTGCATTATACATTATGGGCTTCCCGCATTTAATTGCGTTGGGGATTATGCTCTTCATACTGGGATTAGTGCCAGTTGCAGGGGTCATCATGTCCTTGATTCCTCTAACTATAATCGCATACAGTATCGGTGGTCCTATGTACATTGTCTATATTTTGATGATTGTTATGGTACTACATGCATTGGAGGCATACTTCTTAAATCCAAAGCTGATGTCTGCCAAGACGAATCTTCCAATTTTCTATACATTCATCGTCATTCTCTTCTCAGAGCATTTTCTTGGTGTATGGGGATTAATTATTGGTATTCCATTATTCATGTTCCTTCTGGATATTCTAGGAGTTACGTCCTCAGAGGATGAACTGGAGCAGGCGATGGAAATACAAGAGGATAAAAAAATTGAATAAAGTTTTCGTTCAAAAAGGAATCAAGTGTGTATGATTCCTTTTTGTTTTTGTTTATAGGAAATATTTACATATGCTAAGATGAACTATGAATGTGTTGACAAGTTAGGGGGGAGAGAAGTGAGTAATTTTATTAAGTTGCTAGATACGAAAGCAGCCCATGCAAAGCCTAATTTTGATATGGCAATACTTTGCATGGGGTGAATTTCAATATTTGCCTTGAAGTATTTCTTATGACGGATTGTAATATTAAGTGCAACACTCAGAAATCAATATAAAGGAAGCCCATAACGACCTCGTGTAGAATGTAGTTACCACACCAACATTCAAACGGAGGAATCGTTATGAGCTATACCCATCTTACCATATCAGAACGTGTAAA